>NZ_JAHHUL010000027.1 GCF_019008365.1 Phosphitispora fastidiosa
ACCTTGCTGTCTTCAACCTTAATAATTCTATTGTTAGAAATAGCAACCCTGTGAGTGTACTGTCCCAGGTATTGCAGCACTTTCTCCGGCCCGGCAAATGGAGGCTTGCAGTAGACTACCCAACTCGCCTTATAAAGCGGACTGAGAAAAGCTTTAAACGTTTCATTGCTGCCTAAAGATTCAATCTTACCGGGGAAAACAAGCTTGTCAGAGAAAAAAGCCTGTTTTAAAAAAGCAAGGAATTTGCCCCGAAAAAGTTTTGCCATAACCTTAACCGGGATAAAGAATTTCTTCCTGGAATTAACCCAGCGCCTGCCATCCAATGACAGGCCGCCACCGGTAACCACGCAGTGGACATTATGCAGGACAAGGGTAGCGCCAATTTGTGCACCCAAATACTTCTTATCACAGGCAAGTTCCTTCAGGGTATCTGAAGCAGCCTGGAACAGGATAGAATACACTTCCTTTTGATTCCTGAGAGCAATTTGATTAAGCTCTTCAGGTATAGTGAAAACCACATGAAAATATCCCACCGGCAGCAGATCCTGACGCCTGTCCTCCAGCCACTTTTCTTTGGTTAACCCCTGGCATTTGGGGCAGTGCCTGTTGCGGCAGGAATTATATGAAATTTTCACATGGCCGCATTCATCACACTCTTGTACATGGCCGCCAAACATAGAAGTGCGGCAGAACTCTATAGCATGGACAGCTTTTAACTGCTGCAGGGGCAGAGCGTGGAGAGCCCTGTAATTTGAGCCATACTCACGGATGATGTGCTGAAGGTCACTCATTATCATCACCCTCCAGTAAATCAAGAGGGCTCTTCACATTTAAAACATCCATCCTGCGCAAATGAAGATAAATACAGGTAGAAACATCCTTTTGAATTCCGGACCTGACCTTGGCATCAACGAAAACCTGCTGCACAGTCCGGATAGAGATAGGCTTGTCCGCAGGCTTGCCGGGGAAAAGCCAGAGAGATGGCCGGTACTGCATCCAGTACTGCCTGAGGATAGAGAGGTTAGCAGGAGAGAGCAGGGAATAGCGATCCTTCTTGCCCTTACCCTGCCTGATAAGGATTTGCATATTCTTACTATCAATATCAGACACCTTGAGATTAGCAATTTCACCAACTCTGAGCCCGGCAGCAAAGGTAGTCATCAATATAGCCTTATGCTTCAGATTTCGGGCAACCGGCGTTCCTGCCGTGACGGCGAAAAACTGTGCTACTAGGGATATAAAGAATGAAAGATGGTGAAACAATGGTTCGGAAAGTTACGATTGAAATTTCTTATCCTGAAATTGGAATATGTGGCCTTTCATGCAGACTTTGCCCTATGTATCACACGGACGGCATAAGTAAGTGCAAAGGATGTAAAAGCCAGAACAGAATTGCCGTTGGATGCCCTTTTATCACATGTGCTGTGAAGAAAAAAGGAGTTGAATTTTGCTGGGACTGTAATGATAGTGGTCAGTGTGAGAAATGGAAAAAGCATAGAGATTTTAGCCGAAAAGTTGACTCATTCAAGTGTTATCAAAAGCTTGAAGACGATATTGGTTTTATTTTGGCAAACGGGATTGAAGACTTTGAAAAAGAACAGTTGTACAGAGAGCAATTGTTAACAGAAATGTTAAACGAATTTAATGAAGGGCGATCCAAAAGTTACTATTGCATTGCTGCAACAGTTTTAAAAATTGACGAACTTCAAGAGGCCTTAAAACAAGCAAAGGAAGGTTCTACCGGTTTAACTATTAAAGAAAAATTTAAATTACTTCATTCAAACATAGATGAAATAGCTAAGAAGAATTATTACATAAAGCTTAGAAAGTAAAAAATAGTTAAGCCCCGCAGGATTTTAAGTCCTGTGCGTCTGCCAAAAACATTAGCTTTGATCAGGTGCTTGCTTGAATTTCCGGCATGAATCGGATAAATAGTTCATATAGTTTAATGTTGACAATAAAAGGCGGAGTTGGTAAAATAAACCTGCATACCGACCGGGCAGTACGTTGCTCAGTTAATTTCCAGATGAAAGGAGGGAAATAAATAGTCATTTAAGTCACGACGAAACAGTGTAGATTTAGCCGAAAATTTGGAGGTGTAGTAGGGAATGAAGCGGAAAGTTTTGTCTGCAGCAATCATCATGACATTATTATTCAGCATTGTTTCACCTGCTTGGGCTCAGGGTGAGTCTGCCAAAATCAGCCAGGAAGAAGCCCTCAAGATAGCCAAGAATGCCTTTGGGATTTCGGACAACCAAAAAAATGTTAATATCGCTTACCGTGAAGGAGAGTATCAAGGCAACAAAAAGACATGGGAGTTTCAGTGGGATTTATCACGTTACAATAAGTTTCATATTATCAGGGTAGAAGTTAATGCCGATACAGGCGAAATAATCAGTTATATGGACGAAAAAGAGTATGATCCCAAAGGCAAACCTAATGCCAAGCTCAAATCCAAAGAGGAATGTAAAGTAATAGCCGAAACCCTTATTCAAAAACTGGCCCCGCAAAAATACCAGGAAATCAAAGAAATCAAGTCACCTATCCCGGAATATCTTTATTGGGGGTACAGCTCAAGGGCCTATAGTTTTAGATATGAACGGCAGGTTAATGGGGTTCCCTTCCCGGAAAACTCTATAAACGTTGCTGTTAATGCTGAAACCGGAAAGGTGGCTAATTACTATTTGAATTGGGACGACGTGGTTAAGTTCCCTTCCGCAGATAATACAATTACACTAGAACAAGCCGAAAAAATCTTCAGGGAGAAAATCGGCCTGGGATTGAATTACGTCCAAACGTCCGGGTTTTATCCGCCAGGCCCCAAGGCCAATAAAAAACCCGTCCAGTTATGTTATTCTATAGACGCACAGTATGGTCCACCTAGGTTAATCGATGCTCTGAAGGGGAAAATAATCGATCAGAACGGTAAAGAGGTTAGCGTTGAACAGAAGGTTTATTTAACTGCCAAAGAAGAACCTTCTGTGCCGCAAAAAAAAGACAAGGTGTTAACCTTAGAAGAAGCAAAAGCCAAAGTTGACGATTATATAAATATTCCGGGTGGCTATAAACTGCAGTCCTCCCGATATTCCGAGGGTTGGGGGGGCGGCAATCAAAAAACATGGAATTTCCAATACGAATCCTCAGACTACAATCCTTATGAATCGTATAATGTTACCGTAAATGCGGTTACCGGTGAACTCCTCAGTTACAACCGTTGGAACGGACCCTGGGAAGAACAGAAAGACCGGCAGATGAAGTATGACTACACAAAATGTAAGCAAATAGCCCAGAATTTCTTAAAGAAAGTAGCGGCTAATAAGGTTGATTATGTCTATTTACGGGAAGACCTGAACAGACAACAAATTATCTATTTAAACGGCAAACCCCAGACACTGCCGTCATATAGTTTCATTTTCACAAGGGTAGTGAACGGGGTTTCTTTTAGCAGCAATAGTATCAATATAGAGGTTGATAATAATACCGGACAAGTCAGAGGTTTCTGGTTAAATTGGGATTCGGATCTCCAGTTTGTTTCCACCGATGCGGTGATTACTGAACAGGCAGCGCTTGATGCACTGCTCGTCAAGGAAAAACCGAGACTGGTATATACAAGAAAATTGAGTGAAGACGGCAGGCCATCTCAGGAAGTACTGCTCACTTTTGCATTATTTACCGAAGACCCTAAAACGGTTAATGCTAAAACCGGTAAAGTGACCAGTTATTACGAGTTGGAGGACTCTGTAAAGATTGATGATATTGAACTCCACTGGGCTGAACGGGAAATCCGCACACTTGCTGCCTGGGGTATTATCTCGGGAAGCAACAACAAGTTTTATCCTGACAAACCGATTACCAGAGCCGAATTTATTACAATGCTGGGCACGTCTAAGGGATTGGAAGCACCCGCCGGCGCGGCCAAGGATTTTACCGATGTTCCTAAGTCGGCTTGGTTTTACAACGCCGTACAGGCAGCAGTTCAGGCAGGAATAGCCAAAGGTTCGGGTAGTACATTTGAGCCGAATAAAGTAATTACAAAACAGGAAATAATGGTCATGCTGATTAATGCTCTTAACGGCAGCGATGAATCGGATATAGCCGGGGAATTGCCGGAACAATTTAAGGATGAAAATAAGATAGCCCCATGGGCTAAACAGGCTGTTTTCAAAGCCTTCAACTTAGGTATTGTTTCCGGGGAGGACGGATATCTGAAACCAGATAACCCTTCAACCAAGGCGGAAGCTGCCGTAATGTTGTTCAAGGCGCTAGAGTATAGTAGTCAAAACGGTGGGTTTGGGTATACAGATTAATAATTAAAAATTTTTTTCTGCTAAGGCGTGATTCCGATATTCTATCGGAGTCAGGCCTTTTTTGCAGAATTTGACTGGGGATATTTGTGATATAATTTGATAAAGCGATACATGCACTTTCCCCCTACATAAATTTTCAGACAGATAGAAAGGGTGAATTCTAACGGATAGACAGATCAAAAAGCTAAAACGGGCTTATCGGAAATTTTATTTCAAGACCAGGGATTCAGACCTTCCACCACCTCTGCAGGATTTATTGCTGGAGAAAATAGTCAATGAAAAACTGATTCAGGGTATGGTTCAAATTAACCAAGGAAAAGCGGGAAGATATGATAGCGCTGATTAAAAAAACAGAGTCTTCCATTTGGGAAGACCCGTCTGCCATAACTGATTTTACAGTAAGGGCTTACATATTACCTGTTTAAGTACACTTACCGGCCCGGTAAAGACTCCGAAAACAACAAGTTCTTTACCCCCGGGACAGATAATGGCCAGAGATCCTACCCATGAATTACCGGTAAGCCTTTCTGCCGTCAGGATGGCAACACAATTTGAGCTTACCAAGGCGCTATTTTTCTTAAGAGTAACGTTGACAAACTTGCCCTCTACAAACTGGAGGCTGTCGGACAACAGTGTTCCCACTATTTCGGCGTTACTTGAACTAAAACTGAAATTACTGGTATCTCTTCCGGTAAAAGTTCTGATATTACCCTGAATACTTCCTGATGGTTGCCCGCCGAAACATGAAACACCTGCCGAAAATGATGCGGTGGTATCTCCTCCCATGATTTTACCGGTTACGGAGCCATCTGGCAATGTTCCCATTCATACTCCCCCTTTTTCACATACTACGCTTAATAAAGGGGTATTGTGACCAATAATCTCTGATTTGATTTGACACTGCCGAGATGAGCGGTCCTAGGTAGAATATTTAGAGCCTCTTTTGCTGTAGTGATGGTTTGGGATTATGCGTATTGATCTTGCTTTAGTTTTTATCTCTTCAGAAGTAGATACAGTTGGTTGAAGGTAATTATTTACAGGTTTCATGTCAAATAACGATGAATCGCCAAGTTTAGCAGCAATAAAGGTCGTAACCATACCGTATGCGGCGTGACTAAACATATATGACAGGTTACTGGCAGCGTCTTTTGGCCTTACAGTATTTTGGGGTAGGGCTCCAAGAGCGAAGGTGATGAATGAACCCATTGTTATTCCGGAAAGTAGTCCCTTAGTCATTAGGCTATCTCGACCGGTTTTTGACAGCAAATATACTGTTCCGACTCCTCCTAAAGAACCCATTCCAAAATCTAATAAGCCTCCAAGAAACTGACCTTTAATGTTTGTTGCTTCATTTTTGTTTTTGACCCAAACTCCCGCTGCAGTGCCACGGAATGATCGTTGAGAGATATTCTTTTTGACAGATAGTTCGTCGATTATAGTTTTTACCAGATTTCCTGCTAAACCAGCTACGATTCCTAATGTGATTCTATCCTTTATTTTAAACACCTATATCACCCCAATAGTTTATTTATTAGTATTTTTCCTGATTTAGGTTTTGTTATTACTGGAAAAATAGTGGAGTTGTGCCGGACATGTTGCCTAAACCGGCCAGTAAACGTGTTAATTTTAGGTCAATTTGAAGGGAAAGAAGGGAGAGTTCGATGAGCGAGCAACAAGTATATAAATCAACTAATAATGACTACATAAAGGTTATCGATGGAATAGAACGAAAAACACTGGTTTATGGAGATGAAACTCTGCTATTGAAAAAACATTAAAAGGTTCAAAATAATGGCTGAAACTTCAAAGAAGAATGATATGATATGATATGATATAATGTAGTTTAAATCATATTATGTTGGGGGTAAAAATTTTTGACGAAGAAAAGCTTCAGCTTTGTACATTATGGCTGGGTAGTACTCATAATGGGGACTTTTGCAATATTCGGTGCCCTTGGACTGGCCCGTTTTGGTTACTCGGTAATACTCCCTAATATGCAGGCAGGTCTCGGAATGGATAATGCGCAGATAGGGCTGCTAGCCACGATGGGGTTAGTTGGTTATTTGGTTTTAGCCATAATCGGAGGCGCTTTAGCTTCGCGGTATGGTGTAAGAATTGTTGCCTCAACAGGTCTTGCTTTGGCTGGAGCAGGTATGCTTTTTATGGGCCTGTCCAATACATATCTTATGGCTGCCTTCTGGAGCGGGTTATCCGGACTGGGCAGCGGCGCTGTGAATATAGCAATTATGGGACTTTGGCCGGCTTGGTTTTCGAGAAAAAAACGCGGTTTAGCATCAGGCATTGCGGTGTCAGGATCTTCGTTGGGATTAATTATTACCGGTTTTGTTGTTCCCAGAATTATCAGTGTATATGGTGAAAACGCTTGGCAGATAAGCTGGCTGGTTTTTGGAAGTATCACACTTTTACTTGCAGTAGGTTCATTCTTAATTATACGGAACAATCCCGGGGAAATGGGATTAAAGCCGATTGGTGATGATGAAGTAATACCAAATGTTTTACGGAATGACAATGTTAATTGGCGGGATGTCTATTTCTCACCTGCAGTTTGGTCTCTTGGCATTGTGTATATAGCGTTTGGGTTTTCCTATATCGTTTTCATGACATTTTTTGTTAAACACTTGGTAGCTGATGCCGGATTAGCGGAAACGACTGCGGGAAGGCTTTACATGTTAATGGGATGGTTCAGCTTGGCTTCAGGAATAATATGGGGCATGCTGTCAGATAAAATTGGCCGTAATAAAACCCTGGTAATTTTATATCTGATTCATGGATTGGCATTCAGCCTGTTTGCGATAGGTAAGTCTCCGATACATTTCACCATTACAGCAATGCTTTATGGCATTTCGGCCTGGAGTATACCTGCGATAATGTCTGCTGCCTGCGGCGATTTGTTAGGTCCTAAACTGGCTCCGGCAGCATTAGGCTTTATTACCCTGTTTTTTGGCATCGGGCAGGTTTTGGGCCCTGTTGTTGCAGGGATTATAGCAGATGCATATGGCTCGTTTTCACCGGTATTTCTTTTAACTGCAGCAGCAGCTTTTTTAGGAGCCTTGAGTTCAGCATTCATAGTGAAGAGCGCCGCAAATTATTTAACCACGGATTAAAAGATTAGAATTTATTTTCTTTAATTCTAAAGGGGAAATGATAAAAGGAACGAATTTTTAAGAGAGGAAAAAAAAGAATTCAGTAATTTGAAAAAGAAAGGATTGTTAAAATGAATACAAAAAAAATGTGGTTTAAACTAGCAGGCGTAATTGCAGACAATCTCCCTACCGAGTCCCAGGACTGTCCGGCATGTGGGCAGCCAAAAATCGATTTTCAATATGTCGGTGAAAAGAAAGCCATGAGAGGATTTTTATGCATTTGGTGTACCTCATGTTTACATGGTATTCACATTTCGGGAGTGAGAATTCCTGACCATGCGGATTTTTTGCCAAAAGATCAGGTTGAATTAATTAAAAAAAGAATACCTAATTTCAAAGCGGGGTAAATCGAGGATATTTCAATTTTTCGGAGGTATTATTTCTAGTGCGGAAACAGACAAGAAAATTGCAGCTTTAACTTTTAATGACGGTCCTATTAAAAATGCACAGGCGGTGCTTGATATACTCGACCAGTTAAAAGTAAAAGCTGCTTTTTTTGTTATCGGTAAAACCTTTTAAGGTTTTGTTGGGGGGAAGGTTATCAGATCCCTTTCTGCAATAGTAACCACAATAAGGGTCCAGGCAGGTACATAGGCTCCCCAAATAATGTTTTTTATCCACGGGACGAAGGCCTCGCTAAAATATGGATGCATAGGTCACATATCAGCATCAAAACCCCGGCTAAGGCGATGCGTCGCGAGCTTTTGGGGGTAAAATAACCTCTGTTAACTGTGCAGATACAGGTCCAGGAACAGTAACACAGAAGAATGATAAACAATAGCAGCCCATATTTAATAAATCCACTTAAAAATGGGAAAAGATTAATAACAACCGGGATAGTTAATACCAGAATCGGCAGTGCGGCAACTGCATCGAAGCTGCTTATTCTAAAGTTCTTTTGAAAGGCCAGGATGACTAATAAATAGGCGGCTGAAAAACTCAGAACTCCCAGCGGCAGGAATTTTACGGAATCAAAATAGGTTTTACAGAAGACTAAAAAGAAGTCTCCTGCCATAACAAAAAACATTGCCGCCGTTAACAGTCTTTGTTCCGGGTGTTTTCTACTAATTCGTAACGATATCAGGAAAAGTGTGATTATGGTAACGAATTTAATATAATTTACAAAAGCGGCTCCGGGGAAAAAATTATCTAATGCTATAAAAACCACCGTTAGGGGCAGAAAAATAGACAGCAGTAGTTTTTGAACTTTATTCAATTTTTTAACTTCCTCCTTTCATTTCAAGGTGAAAGATAACATTCGTTTGTTTCTATCGGATTAATTAATTATATTACTGTCATATCCGAAAATACAATAATCTTTCCGGATTTTGTGAAGTCATCCCTGCTCAGCAGGATGCAGGTTAGGAGGACTGGAAATGTGTGAGTTTTGTACAAAGCATGGTGAGGGCAAGAAGTGGTACGAGGTGATGGACAACTACTCACAGGAAATGCTGGCCCGGAACAATCGTCAAAAATATATTAAAGAGTTCATCCCAAATATTCAGCGTACCGCCGGCTCAAATTTGGCCAAATTGGAGTGGGCCAAAAGTAAGATGCCTGCAGCCGTATATCGATTTTTTCGGAAAATCGGGACTGCCGAAATGAAAAAGAGGCACTTCGGCCAGGTGGTCCCTCTTGAGGATGCGGAAAGGATCATCGATATGGTTCATTCCATAACCAGAATCGCCTGTGTCTGCCGGAGCGTTACTACAGGTAAAAATGATGCCAGGTATTGCCTGATGCTGGGTATTGACCCGGAAGGTGCAATTAATGATTATTCCGATCTACGGGCCAGTTTGGAAACTATATCGACTGCAGAGGCAAAAGAGCTTTTACGGAAGTTTGACCAGGAGGGCCTGGTACATTCTGTATGGACTTTTCAGACTCCATTTATTGGAGCGATATGCAATTGTGACCATGATTGTTTGGCCTACAGGATTCAGGTCAGTTCGGATTTACTTGAAATTATGTTTAAAGGGGAGTACATTGCTGTCACTGATGCCAATGCATGCACAGGCTGTCGTAACTGCCAGAGGCTTTGTCAATTCGGAGCTGTGGAGTATTCCTTATCCAATGAAAAATGCTATATCAATCCATATAAGTGTTACGGGTGTGGCATTTGCCGCAGTGGCTGCATAAAGAATGCGATATCTTTAGTTGATAAGCAGGACCTGCCTGTTTGGAGGTAAACTGTTTTAACCCCTGATTTAGATAGATTCGCCATCAGGACCTGTGAAAACAGCTCTCTTCCATCCCTTCTCATCAGGAGTGCGGGCATCTGTCGGATGAGGAACTGTTTCTACATGCACACCTGCTTTGGTCAGGCGGGTATAGTCTGCATCAAAATTATCCGTAAACAGGCAGAAATGATACCCGCTATTTGGACCGGCACATCATGCTCAAAGTAACTTTTAAAACCGAAATTGTCTTCATAGAACTTGATTGAATGATGACGGTCTTTCACGATAAATGCAATATGGTCGATTCTTTTAAACATGTCAATTACCTCCTGATACTGATAGTATAGATAGATAGATATCATACCCCATAAAAGTATGCAGATGCCCGTCACCAATTGACAAGGGGGAGCAAGAGTGCAGATAAAAATAGTTCAGGGGAATTTGGAACATATGGCTGACTGTATAGAAGCCCATAAGTATTCTCAACTGGGAGAAATTTATTATCACCCTGATGAGGAAATGGCAGAATTACTGATAGATGGTTTTAATAAGGGAGAAATATATGTGGCGCTGGATAAAGATCGAAATTGTCTGGGTTTTATCTGGATTGCCTTATCTGGTGCTTTCTACGGCTTTCCTTACTGCCGGATACTTGCTGTAAAAAAGGACTGCCGTGGTAAAGGGGTTGGCACGGCGTTATTGAACCATTATCAGAAAATGGGTTTTGCCAAATCAGGCAGGTTGTTCATCTTGGTTAGTGACTTCAACAAAGGAGCCAGGAAGCTCTATGAAAGATTGGGATTTATTCAGGTGGGCACTATTCCGGATTTATTTAAAAAGGGGATCAGTGAATTGATATTAGCCAAATTCAGGCCGGAAGACGAATCCTAAAAATCTGCAATATTCCAATGGACTGAGGTGAAAAATGATGGACCTAAATCAAGTCAGTGAGCATTTTGAAAAAGAAGCTCCTATATATGACGATTTAATTCTGAGATTAATACCGTTTTATAAGGAACAGCATAATATAATGCTTGGGCTGCTGCCTCATTGGCCTGAGCAAACATTGAGCGCTTTGGACCTGGGATGTGGAACCGGGGTATTGTCTTACCTGTTGTTGAGTAATTTCCCCAACATCCGGGTAACTGCTTATGATTTGGCGGAGAACATGCTTGCAACATGTAAAACAAACCTGGTCGGATACTCGGACCGCCTTACGCTTAAACAGGGAAATTTCGGGACTGACAGCTTTGGTGAGGGTTATGACGTTGTGTTATCGGGTTTTGCGATTCACCACTTGGATAATCCGGGTAAAGCTGACCTCTATAAAAGAATTTACCGGGGACTGAACCCGGGAGGACTCTTTCTTAACCGGGATATCGTTTTGGGGGCAACTCCTGAAATTACGGGACAGTATCACCGGTTATGGCGGCAGTTTATAAGGTCCAATGGAGAAGATGATGAGAAGTGGTTTCAAAACTATCTTGCTGAGGATATCCCGGCTTCAGTCAGAGACCAGCTGGACTGGTTAAATGATGCCGGTTTTGTGGATGTGGGCTGCCACTGGAAATGCCTGAATTTTGCTATTTTTGGGGGAAGAAAGCCTTAAGGGCGGTCAGAACCCCGGGCGGAAATACCGTTTGATGCCAAAACAAAATCACCACCGAAACGGCGGTGATTTTAAATATGTCTCCACGTGAAGTAAGGTCCTTTACCTGGTTGTTACAGGCACCTGGACTTCGGTTAACCATTCCTCGGGGTTTTCCTTATTCCAGATCCCATCTATATAGGATTCCCTCGGCAGCCCGATGATTTCCAGGTACATATATCAAATCTCCTGTGCGCACATTTGATTCATAAGTTAATTATAATTTCTCCCCTTACCGGAGAGTCAAGGTATTCTTTGAATAAATTTAGAAAATGAATAAATTTAGAAAAATTTTCCCTAAAAATGACATCCTCAAATGACAGAAGGGTAAAATTCTGATATATTTATACTGGACTTGGACTAACTTGGACCTGAATAAAATTTCGTTTTAGAATTTTTTAATATATTAACAAGGGGGAGAATGTAACAAATGCAACCAATTGATAATGCGGTACTGTTGGATGAAAAAGAGCTATCTCAATTTATCGGGGATATTTTGGAGGAAGCCCGTGGTGTGATTAACCCAAACAACATTAACCTGTACCTGAGGGATGACCCGTCGCTACATAGTATTATCCAAACGTCAATCGATGCGATCACCGGTGACTACTCCATTTACGTAAAACCGGAGGCAGTAAACGATGATTATACCCTGTCACATGAGCTGCTGCATATATGTGTGAGAAAACACGTGCCCGGATTTATCAAGGTTGTTCAATCTGATGTTGTGGGCCTGATAGGTGCCGAGCTTCAGGGATACCTGGATCATAAATGGATTTTGGCTGAACAGAAAAGAAGAGGGCTGGTCATCGATGAAATGGCGCTTTATGCCGGTATTGAAGAAACCATCGGGGCTGACCGGGAAAAGTTTGAAGACAACATTGAGCAGATACTGATAATAAGCAATATTTTGCGTAACCATCCCAAGGTATTTGAACTGCACCGGGAGTTTTTTGCCAACAATAATCCCGAATCCATGGAACTGGCACAGCGAATAATGTCCCATTATCCGGATCAGGAGGTTTATACCAATTATGAAGCCAGGCGTATTACTGTAAGCGCTATCAGGGAATGGAACAGTATATTTAAGGAAGAAGGACTTACCTCGGTGAACCTCAGTTTCCTTATCAGTGTGGAACCGGTTTTTTCCGCAAATCAGCTGCAGATGAAGGCAGATGTTGTGTTGGCCTTACTTCCATATGCCATTGTGGATGCGTCGGATAAGACTCCCAGGCATGTGCTGGCTACCCTGGCAGACAACCAGTGCTGTGTTGTTTTCTCAATTGAGGACAATGCCCTTGGACCTTTGAAAAGTTATATGGAACGGAAGACCCTGAAAGAATTCCTCGATTCAATGAACATTTCCTATCTGCTCAGATGAGGGAAAATGCCGGAAAAGCACAAGGAAAACTTCCAGTCGGGGGCGAATTAAGAGGGATAGAATTAAGGGAGGATCATAATGCAGCTAACACACAAACTTAACCCATCACAGGCCGAAGCCGTAGAATACTGTTCCGGGCCGCTGCTTATTCTGGCCGGCGCCGGAAGCGGCAAGACCAGGGTCCTGACCCATCGGATTGCTCATCTGATCAGGAATAAGGGGGTAGCCCCCTACAATATTCTGGCGATTACTTTTACCAATAAGGCAGCCCAGGAGATGAAAGAGCGTGTCGAGAGACTTCTGGGAAATCAGGCTGATCATATGTGGATTTGTACCTTTCACTCAGCCTGTGTGCGCATCCTCAGGAAGGAAATCGGGGCCCTTGGTTATGACACCAGTTTTGTCATTTATGACAGCGCAGACCAGCAGACCCTGATTAAACAGTGCCTTAAGGAACTGAATATTGATGACAAGCGTTTTCCACCCCGGGCAGTGGGTGCAGGTATTAGTCAGGCCAAAAACAGCCTGACGGGGCCCGAGGCTTATGAAAAGAAGGCCGCTGACCATTACCAGCAGACTGTGTCCAGCGTGTATCAGCTTTACCAGAAAAAGCTCTATACCAACAATGCCCTGGATTTCGATGACCTCATAATGAAGACTGTTATCCTGTTTCAGAAATATCCCGATATTCTTGAAAGCTACCAGGAACGGTTTAAGTACATCCTGATAGATGAATACCAGGATACAAACCATGCCCAGTACAGGCTGGTCAGGCTCTTGGCTGAAAAATACCGAAATATCTGTGTGGTGGGTGATGATGACCAGTCGGTTTACCGTTTCAGGGGGGCTGACATAAAAAACATTCTTGACTTTGAGCGTGATTATTCTGAGACCAGGGTAGTGCGTTTGGAGCAGAACTACCGCTCCACAAAAAATATTCTGGAAGCCGCCAATGAGGTGATCAGAAACAACATTGGCCGTAAGAAGAAACGGCTTTGGACCGAGAATCAGGAAGGAACACCCGTCCGTCTCTTTACTGCTCAGGATGAGCATCAGGAGGCATATTACGCTGCCCGTAAGATTGTTGAAGGCCATGACCAGCAGGACCGGGCCTATCGCGATTTTGCGGTTTTATACAGGACCAACGCCCAGTCCAGGGTTGTTGAAGAAGTCCTGATGCGCAACAATATTCCCTATACCATTATCGGCGGTTTGAAGTTCTACGACCGCAAGGAAATTAAGGACATCATGGCTTATCTGAAGGTGGTCTGCAATACAGCAGATTCTGTTGGCCTGCAGAGGATTATAAATGTCCCCAGGCGCGGGATAGGGGATGCCAGCCTGGCCAGGGTTTATGCATATGCCGCTGAAAATGGCCTCAGCCTTTATAGCGCCCTCAGTGAGGTTGAGCTGGTTCCTAAACTGCAGACACGGGCAGTTAAGCCGCTGCAGGGCTTTTACAGCCTTATTGAAGAATTCAGGGAAAAAAAGGACGGGATTTCGGTTACTGACCTGACCAAAGAGATCCTTGACAAATCAGGTTATATGAGAGAGCTCCAGGGTGAAAAAACCGTTGAGGCCGAAACCAGAATAGAGAATATCAAGGAATTCCTTACCGTTACCGCCGAGTACGACTCAGGCAGGGAGGAAGGCTCTTTGGAAGAATTTCTGGCAGAGGTTTCCCTGGTATCTGATATTGACAATATGAAGGAGGATACCGATGTTGTTGTCCTGATGACACTGCACAGCGCCAAGGGCCTGGAATTTCCTGTTGTTTTCATGATTGGTATGGAAGATGGGATTTTCCCGCATTCCCGGTCAATTGGCGAAGAAGCGGAGCTTGAGGAGGAACGCCGCCTCTGCTATGTAGGGATTACCCGGGCCCGGGAGGAGATTTACCTGTTAAATGCTAACCAGCGCACACTTTACGGGAATTTTATGCATAACGCTCCTTCCAGGTTTATTAGGGAGATACCGGAGGGACTGACAGAAACTGTAGATACCGGGGGCGCCGGAGCAACCGGTATGCCGCGGGACGGTTTCCGTCAGGAAAGCCGTTGGGGCAGCAGGTCAGCCGGTTCAGGCGGCAGGTCTGCCGGGTTAGGCGGCTTAAACAGTTATGGCAGCGCATCAGGCGCTTCCGGAGGAACCGGAATGGGGAGTGTTGTCCCAGGAAGTTACCGCCTTGGAGATAAGGTTGAACATGCCAAATGGGGACAGGGAGTAGTTGTTAGTGTAAAAGGGGAAAATGATGATGCCGAGATTAGTGTGGCCTTTCCGGGATTGGGGATTAAAACACTGATTGCAAAATATGCCCCGCTCAGGAAAGTATAGCCTTAAGGAGTGTGGACCGATTGGACAGGGATGCTGCGGCAGAGAGAATTACCAAACTGACGGAAATGCTGAATGAACATAACTATAATTACTATGTCCTGGACCACCCTAAAATCTCCGATGCTGAATATGATGGTCTGATGCAGGAACTCATCAGGATTGAAGAGACTTATCCGGACCTGGCGCTGCCTGATTCTCCGGCCCGCCGGGTGGGCGGGGAACCTGCCGCGGGGTTTGAGACAGTCAGTCACCTGGTTCCCATGCTGAGTCTTAGCAATGCCTTTGGTGAGCAGGACTTAAGGGATTTTGACCGCAGGGTCAGGGGCGGTTTGGATGGTCACCCCGTTGAGTATGTTGTTGAATTGAAAATAGACGGGCTTGCCGTCTCTCTGCTTTACGAAAACGGAATCTTTGTCCGGGGGGCTACCCGGGGTGACGGGGAAACCGGTGAGGATATAACACAGAACCTGAAGACCATTAACAGTATCCCCCTCAGGCTGAGGCATTTCCTGCCACAGTTAGAGGTCCGGGGAGAGGCATATATGCCCAAAAAGGAGTTTACCCGCATCAATATGGAGCGGGAAGAAGCCGGACTGCCGACTTTTGCCAACCCGCGCAATGCCGCTGCCGGGTCACTGAGGCAGCTTGACCCCCGGGTTACCGCGTCCCGGGCCCTGGATGCCTTCCTTTATGGTATTGGCCGCGTTTCCGGGATGACCGCAGCAGGTCACCGGGAAGGGCTGCAGGCGCTTCGGGAACTGGGTTTAAAAGTTAACCCGAATGTCAGGGTCTTTAGTGATATTGAACCGGTTATTGAATACTGCAGGGAGTGGGCCGATAAACGGCATGACCTCCCATATGAAATCGACGGCATGGTTGTTAAGGTAAACGACCTGGCCTTGCAGACCGAACTGGGGACTACCAGTAAGAGCCCCAGGTGGGCTATAGCTTACAAATTCCCCGCAGAGGAAGCGGAAACTGTTGTCAGGGATATCTATGTCAGGGTGGGCCGGACAGGGGTGCTTACCCCGACAGCGTCTCTTGAACCTGTCAGGGTTGCCGGGTCCACTATAAGCAGCGCCACTCTGCATAATATTGACATTATCCGGGAAAAGGATATCAGAATAGGAGACCATGTGGTCATCCACAAGGCCGGTGATGTCATCCCGGAAGTGGTCCGGGTAATCAAAGACAAAAGGACGGGCAGTGAAAAGGAGTTTCATATGCCCGGGGCATGCCCGGTATGCCGGACAGACGCCCAGCGGGCAGAGGGTGAGGTTGCGGTGCGCTGTCCCAATGAAATCTGTCCGGGCCGGGAACGGGAAGGCCTGATTCACTTTGTATCCAGGGATGCCATGGATATCGAGGGCCTGGGACCGGCGGTGATTGACCAGCTGCTAGGTGCGGGACTGATCCGGGATGCTGCTGACCTGTATTACCTGAAAGCCGAGGACCTGCTTGGCCTGGAACGCATGGGGAAGAAGTCTGTGGATAACCTCCTGAATGCCATTGAAAAAAGCAAGCACAAGGACTTGGCCCAGCTAATATTTGCCCTGGGGATTCGCCATGTCGGGGCCAGGACCGGGAAGATACTGGCGGCCCACTTTAGTTCCATAGCCCGCCTGCAGGAGGCAGAGGTTGAGGAACTGACTACAGTTCCCGAGATTGGACCCAAGATGGCTGAGAGTATTGCGGCTTATTTCAGGGAACCGGTTAAACTGCAGCTGCTGGACAGATTAAAGGCAGCCGGGGTTAACTTTACCCAGGAAACCCCGCAGGCAGGGGAACGGCTTTTTGACGGAAAAACCTTTGTGCTGACCGGGACCCTAGAGAGATATACCCGCAAAGAGGCGCAGAACATCATTGAGAACCTGGGCGGAAAGGTCAGCTCCAGTGTCAGCAAAAAGACCGATTATGTGCTGGCAGGCAGAGAAGCAGGTTCCAAGCTGGATAAAGCGACAGCCCTCGGGGTGAAGGTGATTTCTGAAGACGATTTTGAAGAACTGGTCAGTTGAAAACAGGGACCGGCCCAAAATAATAAGACGGGTTATAAGGATGAAGCTAAGGACGACCGCAGTAAAACGATGGCGGCCGTTCTTTATTTTTATTAAGGAAATTATTTTCACCTCTACTGCTAATAATAAGACGTATCATGAAATCAAGGAGGGAAAAACAGATGAAAATATACCGGGTTAATATGAACGAATTGACGGTAAAAGCAGAGGATGTCCCGGATGAATGGAAAGGCCTTGGCGGAAGGGCGCTTACTTCAGCAATTGTGGCCAAAGAGGTAGAACCGGCCTGCCATCCCCTGGGGAAGAAAAACAAATTGGTATTCGCCCCCGGCCTGCTGACCGGAACGGCAGCCCCTAACTCGGGCCGAATGTCTGTCGGGGCTAAGAGTCCTCTCACGGGCGGGATCAAGGAAAGCAATGTCGGGGGGACAGCCTCCCAGAAGCTTGCCCGCTTAGGGATAAAGGCAATTATTATCGAAGGTTTGTCTGATGGGAGTAAGTATTATAACCTGCACGTTGATAAAAACGGGATAAAAATTCAGGAAGAAAGTGAACAGTTAGGAAAGGGTAATTATGAGGTAATCGACACCTTAAGCAAAAAGCTCGGTGATAAAACAGGTGTGATTACCATTGGTCAGGCCGGGGAATACGGGCTGTCTTCAGCAAATATCTCGGTAAAAGACCCGCACGGTAATATCCGCAGCGCCGGCAGGGGCGGCTTGGGAGCTGTGATGAACTCCAAGAGAATCAAATATATTACAGTTGATGACAGCGATGCTCCCGGTGTACCTGTGGCTGACCCCGAAAGATTCAAACAGGGCGTGCGGGTGTTTGCTGATGCCCTGAAAAAACACCCGGTTACCGGGGAGGGACTGCCAAAATATGGCACCAATGTACTCATAAATATCCTCAATGAGGCCGGGGGTTTGCCGACAAGGAATTTCCGCATGGGGCGTTTTGAAGGGGCACATAAGATAAGTGGTGAATTTATGTATGATACTATTGTGGAACGAAAAGGCAAGCCGACCCATACCTGTCATGCCGGTTGTGTTATTAGCTGCTCGCAGGTGTATAACGATAAGGAAGGAAACTATGTTACTGCCGGATTTGAATATGAAACCATTTGGGGATTTGGTGCGGTCTGCTGCATTGATGACCTGGACATAATTGCCCAGGCGGACCGCATCTGTGATGATATTGGGATAGATACCATTGAAACAGCTGTTGCGGTGGCGGTGGCTATGGAAGGCGGGTTACTGGAATTCGGCGACGGGCAGGGGATGCTTGGCCTGCTGCGGGAGATAGAAAAAGGATCCCCTCTGGGAAGGATAATCGGAAATGGGGCATCTTTTACCGGGAAGGCATTTGGGGTTACCAGGGTTCCTACTGTGAAAGACCAGGCAATTCCTGCTTATGATCCCAGGGCGGTGAAGGGTATCGGCGTGACTTATGCCACAACTCCCATGGGAGCCGACCACACGGCAGGGTACTCGGTGGCCACCAATATTCTGAAGGTTGGTGGTGATATCAGCCCACTCGAGAAGGAAGGCAATGTGGAACTCTCCAGAGACCTGCAGGTTGCCACAGCAGCAATTGACAGCGCCGGGCTCTGCCTCTTTGTGGCCTTTAGCATGCTGGACAACCCCGAGGCCTTCCAGGCTGTGGTGGATATGCTTAATGCCCAGTATGGACTAAACCTGAGCGCCGATGACATCAACGGGCTGGGTAAATCGGTATTGATTACCGAACGGGAATTTAACAAGGCAGCGGGGTTCACCGAAAAGGATGACCAGCTGCCGGAGTTCTTCGAAGAAGAAGTGCCCCCCCACAATGCCACCTGGGACTTTAGTGCTGAAGAACTGCAGGAAGTTTTTAATTTTCAGTAGGATCGGCAAAACTATTGAAATAAGTGGCTGCTGCTGTTATCATGATTATGGGTAAGATTTGCGGGGTGAATTAATTTGGTACATAATCCAACCAAGAGGTCAGACCATAACAAAGTACTGTCAATAGGGGACCTGATTAAAATGGATGACTATTGTGCCATTATATTCCCCAATACCCATAGTGCGCTGCAGGCCGAAAAAACACTTCAGGAGACCGGGAAAATCCCTTTTGTGATTATGCCGGTGCCCAGAATAATTTCTTCCAGCTGTGGTCTGTCGATCAAGATTCCTCCGGATAGCTTGCATGAGTCGGTGGAAATTATGAAGAATTCGGGTACTGCAATTGAAGGGGTTTACAGGATAGACAAAAACAGGAATACAGCGGACAGGTTAATCTAGTAAAAAACACAAGGCAAAAAGGATTTTATAACAGATGAAGGATAACAAATGCTAAAGATTAAGAAGGTTAGGCTGGGCCTAACCTTCTTAATCTTTTATGACATAAGTCCAGTTTTCTCCATTATTGTTGTCCCAGTTACTGGCGCTGTCCTTGAAACAGAAATTCAACTGATCGTCATTCATGTGCAGGACCGGTGATTCCCAACCCCTGTCCGACTTCTTTAGTGGGTGGTCATAGGTTGACTGCCAGCCGCGCCGGGTTCCAAAACCTGCTCTCATAAATACTTGGTCGGCGCCTGATTTTGACAGTAACCCATCATAAATGATTTTAACATTTTTACCGTCGGAAGATGTGGGATCAGCCTTGATATGTGACCAGGAAACGTAGTCGCCTTCACCGTTATGGGATTTTAGATATATCACATTTTCACCTCCAATACAATTTTCAGTCAATAGTGTTCCCATTGGAGGAATAGTTACACTTTGAAAAAAATGGGGCTAATCATTAGTTCAACCAATTTCGCCATTACTTGTAATCAAACTGCTAATCTGATATAATAAAATATCGTGGAACCCTGTAATACCAAGGTTTTAAGGCGGCTGAACTCACGCTGCCGGTCACTATTCCAACAAGGACGGTGAGACTATGCTTACCAAGAAACAGGTTGAACATGTAGCTCTACTGGGCAGGCTGGAATTATCAGATGCTGAAAAGGAAACCTATGCGACCCAGCTGAGCGAGATTCTGGAGTATTTTGAGGCTTTAAATAAACTTGATACAGAGAATATTCCGCCTACAGCCCATGTTCTTCCCCTTAAAAATGTTTTCAGGGAGGACAAGGTGTTTGAGCACCTCGATAATGAAAAAGGCCTGGCAAATGCGCCGGCAAAGGAAGGAAACAGTTTTAAGGTGCCCCGGATTCTATAAAAGCAAGGCAGGAGGGATGCAAGTTGCAGTTCAATGCACTAACCGCACATGAACTTCATGATAAATTAGCCAATAAAGAGATCAGCTCAGTAGAGCTTACTCAGGCTGTTTTTAAGAGGATTGATGAAGTTGAAGAAAAGGTAAGGACTTTGGTTACCCAGACCAGGGACAAAGCCCTGGGGAAAGCCGCTGAAGTTGATGCCAAAATTGGCCGTGGCGAGGTAATCGGCCCATTGGAAGGAATTCCGGTGGTCATCAAAGACAACATGTGTACAGAAGGTATTTTAACCACATGTTCTTCGAAAATGCTCCATAATTTTGTGCCTCCATATGATGCGACTGTTGTCGAAAAATTAAAAGAGGCCGGCGCAATCATAATCGGGAAATCTAACATGGATGAGTTTGCCATGGGTTCCTCAACCGAAAACTCAAGGTTTTTTGCCACCCGCAACCCTTGGGATACAGACCGGGTTCCTGGAGGCTCCAGCGGCGGCAGTGCAGCAGCGGTTGCTGCAGATGAGACCATCTACTCCCTGGGTTCAGATACCGGCGGTTCTATCAGGCAGCCGGCCTCCTTCTGTGGTGTGGTGGGACTTAAGCCCACTTATGGCGCTGTCTCCAGATATGGGTTGATAGCTTTTGCCTCTTCTCTGGACCAGATTGGCCCCTTTGCCAAAGATGTCAGGGATTGTGCCCGGGTATTTGGTACAATTGCCGGACACGACTCTAAGGATTCCACTTCAGCGGAATTTGCCGTACCTGATTACACTTCATTCCTTACCGGTGATGTAAAGGGTTTGAGAGTAGGTATTCCCAAAGAGTACTTTGTTGAAGGTACAGACTCCGGAGTTAAGGAACTGATAAATAATGCCATCAAAAAATTCGAAGAGCTCGGCGCTGTCTGTGAGGAGACCTCACTGCCGCATTCCGAATATGCACTGCCGGTATATTATATCATTGCTCCGGCAGAAGCCAGTTCAAACCTGGCCAGGTATGACGGAGTCAGGTATGGTTACCGGGATGAGTCAGCTGAAGATATTGTGACCATGTTTATGCGGACCAGAAGTGAGGGGTTCGGAACTGAGGTCAAGCGAAGGATTATGCTTGGTACATATGCTCTCAGTTCGGGGTATTATGATGCTTATTACCTCAAAGCGCTGAAAGTGAGGACTCTTATTAAGCAAGACTTTGACAGGGCCTTTGCAAACTTTGATATTCTGATTTCACCTACCGCCCCGACACCGGCATTTAAATTCGGTGAAAAATCAGATGACCCGATGCAGATGTACTTGTCTGACGTATTTACGATTTCCGTGAACCTGGCAGGTATTCCCGGGATAACAATTCCGTGCGGCTTTGTGAACGGGCTTCCTGTAGGGCTGCAGCTCATGGGCAGACCTTTCGGTGAAGGCACCTTATTCAGGGCGGCTTATGCCTTTGAGCAGAATACCGGGTTTCATTTAAGCAGACCTAAACTTTGATTAAGCCTGAATAAAAGATTCCGAGAGACTAATGAGGTGAAGTTATATGGCGACACAGTATGAGATAGTTATCGGCCTGGAGGTTCATTCTGAACTCAAGACAGCTTCAAAGATTTTCTGCTGTTCTTCAACTGAATTCGGAGGGGATCCTAACACACATATCTGTCCTGTTTGTCTGGGACTGCCGGGTGTCCTGCCGGTTACCAATAAAAAGGTTGTTGAATTTGGCATCAAGGCAGGGCTGGCCTTGAATTGCACCATAGCTGAGTACAGCAAATTTGACAGGAAAAACTATTACTATCCGGACCTGCCCAAGAACTATCAAATTTCCCAGTATGACCTGCCCATAGCCGAACATGGGTATCTTGATATTACTGTTGATGGGCAGCAGAAGAGAATTGGTATTACCAGGGTCCATATGGAAGAGGATGCCGGTAAACTGGTCCATGAGGGTGAGACTATGGCTGCATCACGTTATTCACTGGTGGACTATAACAGGACGGGTGTTCCTCTTGTAGAGATTGTTTCTGAGCCAGAAATCAGTTCACCGGAGGAAGCCAGGCTCTATCTGGAGAAAATGAAGGCAATCCTGCAGTATACCGAAGTTTCTGACTGCAAGATGGAAGAAGGGTCCCTAAGGTGTGATGCCAACATCTCGGTCAGACCGGTAGGACAAAAAGAGTTTGGGACAAGGACTGAACTAAAGAACATGAATTCCTTCCGGGCGCTCCAGAAGGCCCTGGAATACGAAGCTGAACGGCAGATTGAAGTGCTTGAGGACGGGGGCAGAGTAATCCAGGAAACAAGAACCTGGGACGAGGCCAGGGGAATTACTCTCTCAATGCGCAGTAAAGAAGAAGCCCATGATTACAGGTATTTTCCCGATCCGGACCTGGTTCCCATGGTGATTTCCCCACAATGGATCGAAGAAATCAGGCAGACACTTCCGGAACTGCCGGATGCCCGCAAAGAGAGATATGCCAGAGATTATGCCTTACCTCTGTATGATGCGGAAGTGATTACGGGCTCTAAGGAACTGTCCGACTACTTTGATGAGGGACTGAAATACACCGCTAATGCCAAGGCCCTGAGCAATTGGGTGATGGGTGAATTGCTGAAATATATCAACACCTCCGGAATGAGTGTGGCCGATTTTGATTTCCCCATACCGCCTGCTAACCTTGCCGAACTGATTGAACTTATTGACAGTGGTGATATCAGCGGAAAGATAGCCAAGGATGTATTTGCAGGCATGCAGGAAAAGGGGGAACGGCCTTCAGTGATAATTGAGGCCAGAGGCTTGAAGCAGATTAGTGATGCAGGCGCCATTGCGGCTGTTATAGATGAGGTTATTGCCAAGAACCCACAGTCGGTAGAAGATTTTAGAAACGGAAAAGACAAGGCCATTGGTTTCCTGGTAGGTCAGGTAATGAAGGCAACCAAAGGCCAGGCAAATCCGGGTGTGGTTAATCAACTGCTTAGGGATAAAATGTAGTAATAGGGTGGCTTGTGTTGCTCTCCCCTTTCTTGCCGAACTGGGAAAAAGAGCATTCACACTGCCCTTTTTTTTCTTTGCAAAGGAAGTCACATTGATGACAAAAGGACTCGCTGGAATAATTTTTGGTGGCCGGACAGCGGTCAACGCCAAACCTGACAAAAGTACTCCGCATTCAGAACCTTACCTCCTTATACCTTTTGGTAACATTATTATACAGTTAGATGAATTTTATGCCCGCTCTTTTGCCACCGCCTGAAGGCGGTTTTACTTTTTTCTTCCTTCTAATTCCCCAAAAAACCTGTTCTGCATATAATGTATTGAATTTCAGGTTAAGAGTAGAGAGGAGGAAATTGTGTGGAAAAGATTCGTTCCGCTCTTGACAAGCATCGGAACAAGCTGCTGGCAATGAAAAATGTGGTAGGAGTGGGAGTCGGATATAAGGAAACTGTTCGCGCCTCAACGGGTGAGCCTAAGCAGGGTATTGTAGTCCTGGTAAGGCATAAGTTCCCCGAAAATGAGCTTGAGGCTCAGCACATTGTACCCAAAGATATTGATGGGGTTGTTACAGATGTAATTGAGGTTGGTGATATCCGTCTTCTGGGCGCTATTGACCGCACCAAAAGAGGCGGTCCGGCCCAGCCGGGAATGAGCATCGGCCATTACAAAATTACTGCCGGCACTTTTGGCGCTGTTGTTAAAGATCGGAAAACAAGAGAACTGCTGATACTTTCCAATAACCATGTTTTGGCCAATTCAAGTAACGGCAGGGATAACCGGGCTAAGATCGGAGACCCGATACTTCTCCCCGGGCCCCATGACGGAGGGCTGATGGATAAGGACTTGATTGGCCGGCTGCATCGGTTTCAGCCGGTAGATAAGACGCTTAACCAATCGTCTTGCCCTAAGGCCGCGGCTGCTGAGTTCTGGGCAAATGTGGCATGCCGGTTTATGGCGCCGCATTATGTAGTCAAGTTTTTGCGCGAATCAAGTACCGGGAATACTATAGATGCTGCATTAGCTAAACCGGAAAACCCGAAAAAGCTTAATGCTGAGCTTCTAGAGATAGGCAAAATAACAGGTGTGGCGGAAGCTGAACCCGGTATGACTATCATAAAAAGCGGTCGCACAACAGGAGTAACCAAGGGGACAGTAAAGGTTGTCAATGCAACTGTATCAGTTGAAATGGGAGACGGTACAGAGGCGGAGTTTCACGACCAGATACTGGCCAGTGAGATGTCACAGGGAGGAGACAGCGGCGCATTGGGAGTTGATGATAAGCGCCGGGCGGTTGGACTTTTGTTCGCCGGCTCAGATAAAGTGACAGTATTTAACAAAATACAAAATGTGATGGATAAAATGGATATAACTTTTTAAGAAATTGTATATATTGGTTCCTGGCAAAAGGGGCCAATTTTTTTATTTAAAAGAGTGACTCGGCATAAAATGCTGATGCGGCAGATTTTTTACTTCTCAATTAATGCCTTTCATGGTAAAATATTAACAAATGGCTCTCTTAAAAAAGGACCAATACATAAAATTATGGGCTGCAGCTAAACAGACAGCGAAAGAAGAGGTGGAAACATGTGGCGGAGCAGAATATCAGGATAGTTGATACGACACTGCGCGATGGAGAACAAACTGCCGGTGTGGTATTTGCAAACAAGGAAAAAATAAGAATAGCCAAGTTTCTGGATGAAATCGGGGTCCACCAGATTGAAGCCGGGGTACCGGTAATGGGCGGGGATGAAAAAAAGGTTATCACGGATATCGCCAAACTCGGTCTTAAGGCAAGCATTATGGGCTGGAACAGGGCGGTCATTTCAGATATTGAGCACAGTATAGACTGCGGTGTAGATGCAGTGGCAATATCGATTTCGACATCAGACATACATATCCAGCATAAACTTCAGACAACTCGGGAGCGGGTCCTGGAAAATATGATCCAGGCAACAAAGTTTGCAAAAAAGGCAGGGCTGTATATTTCGGTTAACGCTGAAGATGCTTCCCGGACCGACATGGATTTTCTGATTCGTTTTGCCGCCGAAGCCAAAAAGGCAGGAGCGGATAGGCTTCGCTATTGTGATACCATCGGGATTCTTGACCCTTTCATCACATATGACCGGGTTAAAACCCTGATAGAGAGCACGAACCTGGAAGTAGAAATGCATACCCACAATGATTTTGGCATGGCGACAGCCAATACCTTGGCCGGCATTAAGGCAGGAGCCACACATGCCGGGGTTACGGTATTGGGACTGGGTGAGCGGGCGGGCAATGCCGCACTTGAAGAAGTCGTCATGGCCTTAAAGCATATAGGTGGAATTGACCTGGGCTTCAAGACCGAGATGTTCCGGACGGTAGCCGAATATGTCTCTCTGGCTTCAGGACGGGAACTTCCTGCCTGGAAGGCTATAGTGGGTTCGAACATGTTTGCCCATGAATCGGGGATACATGCAGATGGGGCCATCAAAAACCCCTTGACTTATGAGGTTTTTGCGCCGGAGGACGTAGGTCTGGAAAGACAGATTATCATAGGAAAGCACTCAGGTACCAAGTCCCTGATAGTGAAATTCGCTGAATATGGGATTCATCTTACCAAAGAAGAGGCCAATGAACTGCTGCGAAGGGTTCGTTCTACTGCAGTTGACCTTAAAAGGTCGCTGTTTGATAAAGAGCTGATATATATCTATGAGGATGTGTATGGTTCCCAGGTGTAAAGAGATGCCTCCATTGAGGCGTCTTCTTTTTTAGTGGAAATAATCAGCAATATAGGGTAAAATGTTTAAAGGGTCAATTACCCGTTTACAGACAAAGATGAAGAGGTGAGAGGTTGTGGCATTATTCAGTAATTATGACATGCCAAAAGAAGGAGAAAAAATTATTTTTCAGAACGGCTGCTTAACTGTTCCTGACTATCCCATAATTCCATTTATTGAAGGGGACGGGACAGGTCCGGATATTTGGGCTGCGGCATCAAGGGTGCTTGATGCTGCGGTGGACAAGGCATATGGAGGCCAAAAGAGAATCGCGTGGTTTGAGGTGCTTGCCGGGGAAAAAGCGTTTCACCAAACGGGTGAATGGCTGCCGGATGACACCCTGACTGCAATCAGGGAGTATATTGTTGCCATCAAAGGACCACTGACGACTCCGGTTGGGGGAGGGATACGTTCCCTTAACGTTGCTCTGAGACAAGGACTCGACCTATACGTATGCCTTAGGCCGGTAAGGTACTATAACGGGGTTCCTTCTCCGGTGAAAAATCCCGAGCTTGTGGATATGGTTATCTTCCGTGAAAATGCAGAAGATATTTATGCCGGTGTTGAATGGGCTGAAGGTAGTGATGAAGTCAAGAAGGTAATTCGTTTTCTTACGGAAGAAATGGGAGTGAAAAAAATCCGGTTCCCGGAAACCTCAGGAATTGGCATCAAGCCTGTTTCCAAAGAAGGTACAGCACGGCTGGTGAGGGCCGGTCTCGAATATGCCATAAAGCACAATCGTAAGAGCCTGACCCTGGTACATAAGGGCAATATTATGAAGTTTACCGAAGGGGCATTCAAGAACTGGGGCTATGAGGTTGCGGAAAAAGAGTTTGGTGACCGGGTATTTACCTGGACCCAATATGATAGAATCAGCGCTGAACAGGGCAAAGAAGCTGCCGACAGGGCTCAGAGCGAAGCTGAAAAAGACGGCAGGGTTATTGTCAAGGATGTTATTGCTGATGCCTTCCTGCAGCAGATATTGACAAGGGCGGCAGAGTATGATGTCATTGCCACATTGAACCTTAACGGCGACTACATTTCCGATGCTCTGGCAGCACAGGTGGGAGGCATCGGTATTGCCCCGGGGGCAAATATAAATTACATGACGGGTCATGCGGTATTTGAAGCAACCCATGGCACAGCCCCTAAATATGCCGGTCTTGACAAGGTCAATCCGGGTTCTCTGCTGCTTTCGGGGGTTCTGATGCTGGAATACATGGGGTGGCAGGAGGCTGCAGACCTCATCTACAGATCAGTGGAAAAAACTATTGAAAGCAAGGTCGTCACCTATGATTTTGCCAGGTTGATGGATGGGGCAGTTGAAGTAAAGTGCTCTGAATTCGGTGATGAGCTGATAAAGAATCTGTAATTTTAGGAGAAATGTTTTGAAAACACTAATGTTAGCCTAAATATTTGACGATATATTTAATAACAGAATTTTAAAACCGACAGGGCAAACCCTTCGCAAGACGGGGACGCAAAGCCACGGGTCCTATAAGGTATGTTTATTAAAGGACAGCCGGGTTACCGAAGTTTAACGGTTTACAAGCAAACCAGTCTTTCTTCGGTCTTTTTCCGAGAAGACTGGTCTCCTTATTTTTAGGACGAGTTTTTGCCAAAAACCCTGAAGGGCTGCCGGAGAAATTAAAAGATCGAGGGAGGGTACTTTTTAATGACAAGGAAACCATTTGTCTTGGGTCTGGTATTGTTGACATCTCTTGTATTTGTCAGTGGCTGTTCTTTTAACCTGTCCAAATTGAGTTCCATACTTCCTTCCCGGGAAAAGCCGGAAACTGTCTCGGACAAAGTCTATCAAAACAAGTCTGCAGTTAAGGCCCCTGCCAAGTCCCGGGAAGCGCTGCAAAAAGAATTGGATAGCGAAATCAATCTGGTGGTTGACCAGATTATGGCCGGTAGATGGAATGAGGCTATTAACCTGGGTGAAGCAGCTTATGAAATGGTTCAGAAGGAGCATAAGGGCAACGCGGATTCTGTGAACAGTGCAGTATATGATGCCTACGGTTACGATGCTGCCAAAGAAAAATTGTATGAGGTATTGAGTGCAGCATATGATTTTAAATATCACCTTGAGGGACTAAACAATACTGAAAAAGAAAGATATGTCAGAACCGCAAAAGCCCATTTTGATATCGATCCTTCAGATCCTTTCAAGAAACTGGCGCTGGCAAAGGCACAAATTGATACAGGTGACATGAATCAAGGTCTCGGGCTTCTTGGGGAACTTTATAATTCCCAGTTTAGAGACAAGGATATCACCGAATCTTACGCCTGGGCGCTCTATCTTTCAGGCAGAAAAGATGAGGCCTACAATATATACCGGGCCTTTTATCCCCAGTCAGAGACACTGATTCAGCTTTTTCACAGCGCTCAGGTAATAGAGGAAAAAGACAAGGCCCTGGGACTGAATCTTTATAATGGCGTTACAGGAGCGGCAAATAACCTTATGGTAAAAGACCCTAATGTCAACAATATGAGCGCTCAGACCTACATAGACCAAGTGCGGACTGGATCCCGGAATGCATCTGAAAGGCTCTTGGCAGGAGGGTTCAAGCTCAACTCCCAATACAACCTTCAAAAGATTGACCCGATTGTAAAATCAATCGTGAAGCTTTCGGGTGAATAATCTTAGCTGTATTATTTACCACATATAAAAACCCCCTGGTATATGAATACTAATTACAGAAAAATATTAGGGGGGAAATTTGATGGACCATTTAGATTATGACCATGTGAGCCATAGCAGTTCCGATGGCATGCATGACGTTAGCGGTGTCAATGTTTATCCCACTCCCATCACCCTTGGAGAGCACGTTAATATTATATATGATGGCCTCCTGTCAAGATCCGGAGCACAGGATGTTTATCTACATGCCGGTTTTGGGTTTCACGATCAGTGGCATGGGATAAAAGACCTGAAAATGCTACGCACCGGGCGCGGCTGGGAACAAACCCTGCATGCCGATGATGCTACCAGATTAAACTTCTGTTTTAAGGATGGGGCGGAGCACTGGGATAATAACTGGGGTCATAACTGGAGTTTTGAGATTCATGACGGGAAGCAGTATTAGGGCTGTAATTTTTGGAGCTATTTAACGGCAATGTAAATAGGGGCAGATGTGTTCTTACGGCGGGCCCCCAATCCGTTACCGAAACCCCGGGCTTTTAAAAAGGCCGGGGTTTCGACGGATTGGGGGGGCCCCCGACATCTCAACCGGTTACCCAAACCCACTAAAGCGGGTTTGGACCGGTTGACGACAGACACCGCCTTTCAGAACACATCTGCCCCTATCTTAATAAGCTGCTAAACAGCTCCAAAAAACAGCCCTGGCATACTGCCAGATATAGAGAAGCGGGTATTTCGCCGAAGCCTGTTTTTAAGGTGGTTAGGTGATGAAAATCATAACCGGCAGGTAATCTCCCAAGTTACTCGGGAAATTACCTGCCTTAATTTTACTAATTTGGTGGCGTATTGTACGAGAATTTCTGCGGTAGTGCGAAAAATCTATACTATACGTCACCATAGAGAATAAAGGATTTACTCCTAAGGTAAAATAAGCTGGAGAGGAAATAAGGAGGAGTTCAAAGATGAAGGTACTGATGTTATCCTGGGAGTACCCTCCCAAAAACGTTGGGGGATTGGCCCAGCATGTGTATCACCTGTCCAAGGCTCTTGCCAGGCATGGGGCGGAGGTTCATGTTATTACAATCGGCGCGGATGATGCTGTGCCCTATGAGGAAAATGAAGGTGTCCGGGTACACCGGATTTATCCTTACAGCATCTCAGCCCCAGATTTCAGGACATGGATACTGCACCTTAATTTTTCGATGCTTGAATATGCAGTAACTCTGCTTAACACCATCAAGGGTGTTGATATCATTCATGCCCATGACTGGCTGGCTGCATTTGCGGGGCGGGCGCTGAAGCATTCATTCCGAGTGCCCCTGGTGGCTACAATTCATGCAACGGAATTTGGGCGCAACAATGGACTGCACAATGAGAACCAGAGGTATATCAGTGATGTCGAGTGGTATCTCACTTTTGAAGCCTGGAAAGTAATAGTCTGCAGTACTTATATGCATAGGGAACTGAAGGGTTTTTTCCAGCTTCCTGAGGACAAGCTGAGGATCATACCAAATGGTGTTACTATTGAGGATTTTGAGACTGGTTCTGATTACCGTCACAAGGGCACAGAAAAATATATTTTCTTTATTGGCAGACTGGTTCGGGAAAAAGGGGTACAGGTGCTAATTGAGGCTGCACCCAAGATACTGTCATACTTTCCTGAGGCCAGATTTGTCGTGGCCGGTACCGGCCCCTATGAAGAGCACCTGCGCAGTATGGTGCGGGAAAAGCGGCTCGGACACCGCTTTTATTTTGCCGGTTATGTGGATGATGCTACCAGAAACCGCTGGTTTGCTCAGAGCAGTGCCGCTGTATTTCCCAGCCTGTATGAGCCCTTCGGTATAGTTGCTCTGGAAGGGATGGCAGCGAAGACACCGGTGGTAGTCTCTGACACCGGAGGGCTGAGTGAAATAGTGGAACACGGTCGGGATGGGATGAAATGTTATGTGGGTTCCGCCAATTCACTGGCAGATAACATCATGGCAGTACTTGGGGATGCGGCGCTGGCAAACCGTCTGCGTAAAAACGGTTACGAAAAGGCCAGAAATAAATATAGTTGGTTTTCGGTTGCCGGCCAGACCCTGGAAGTTTATGAAGCAGTAATCACTCAGTCCAAAAGGGCGGATTGGCATACTGATACCTGGAGGGCAGCAGATCCTCTCTCGGCTCTTTATGAAAAAGTAAAAAGCCTTGGCAGGGCAAATGTTCCCGGGCAGAGAGTCCACTGAAAGGAGAAGATACCTTGGTACAGTCAATTATTATGGCCGGTGGAGAAGGTTCACGCCTTCGGCCGCTGACCTGTAACCGGCCCAAGCCGATGGTGCCGATGCTTAACAGGCCGGTAATGGAATATACGGTGGAGCTTCTGAAACGGCATGGAATTAATGAAATTGGTGTCACTCTTCAGTATATGCCGCAGGAAATACAGAACTATTTTGGTGACGGGTCCGGTTTTGGAGTCAGCATGGAATATTTTATCGAAAACACCCCTTTGGGCACCGCAGGCAGTGTCAAAAACGCTAAGGGGTTCCTGAGGGATACCTTTATTGTTGTCAGTGGAGATGCTCTGACTGATTTTGATCTGACAGAGGCCATCCGATTCCACCGCGAAAAGGGGGCTCTGGCTACAATTGTACTTACCCCTGTGGAGATTCCCCTTGAATATGGCGTTGTGATTACGGAGAATTCGGGAGCCATCAGGCAGTTCCTGGAGAAACCGGGTTGGGGAGAGGTTTTCAGTGATACTGTAAATACCGGGATATACATTTTGGAGCCGGAAGTTTTAAAATATATTCCGGAAGATACCAAATTTGATTTCAGTAAAGACCTTTTCCCCTTCCTGCTAAGGGAGAATATGCCTCTCTTTGGGGTAAATCTGAGAGGATACTGGTGTGATATCGGTAGCCTGAAACAGTATCAGGAAGCCCATTTTGCAGCTATGGAAGGCAAGGTTAATCTTGAGGTCAGGACGGCTTCCGCGGGTAACGGTATATATACCGGTGAAAACTGTCGGATCGACCCGGCTGCCATTATAAAGGCTCCGGTTATTATTGGCGCTGACTGTCATATTGGTCCGGGAGCGGTAGTTGGTCCACATGTGGTAGTAGGCAACGGCTGCAGGGTGGATAATAATGCTTCGATAAAACGGGCAGTGGTCTGGAACGGTTCACATGTTGGCAAACAGGCCGAAATAAGGGGCGCTGTCATCTGTGGCCGGGTCACAATAAAGGATGGGGCAGCGGTATTTGAGGGTGCAGTTATTGGTGAAGAGAGTATCATCGAAGAAAATGCGCGGGTTAAACCCAACACCAATATCTGGCCACACAAGCTGGTGGAAAAGGGTACGGTTGTTGATACCCATCTAGTGTGGGGGACAAAGGCCTGCCGTAATCTCTTCGGAACTGACGGTGTCTCCGGAAAAGTGAATACTAACCTTACCGCAGAGTGTGCCGCCAAACTGGGGGCTGTTTACGGCACTATTGCCGGTTCCGGGGCTACTGTATTGGTAAGCAGTGATTACCACCGGAGCACCAAAATGATTAAGAGCGCTATTATCGCGGGTCTGATGTCAGTTGGGGTAATGGTGACAGATGGCGGAACTCTGGTAACTCCGGTACACAGGCATGCTGTTCGGGCTGTTGCAGCCAAAGGGGGGATTCACGTAAAATCATCGGCTGCCGACCCGGAGACAATAAACATCAATTTCTTTACCGCAAACGGGGCCATGATTTCCAGAGATATGGAACGAAAAATTGAGAACCAGTTTGAAAGGGACGATTTCCAACGCAAAACCAAACACCAGGTGGGTGTTGCAACATATATGCCCGGACTCACCGAATCATATATCCGCAGTTTGTTGGATATGGTTTGCAGGGATGATATCAGGAAAGAACAGTACCGGATAGCTGCTATCCTGCCAGGAGACAGCCTGCAGTCTATTGCTCCCTGTGTTTTTGGGGAATTGGGCTGTGAATTAGTCAATTTTGCACCGGGGACAGGCCACATCATGGAGAACAGCCCTGAAATAGCTGGTGGCAGACCTGATGGGTATGCTGAGTTTGAGCAGATGATGACTGTTGCTGAGAAAATTGCGCCTGAACTGGCAGGGACAGGTGCGGATATGGGGGTTGTATTTGACAGTAATGCCGAACATGTCATTTTAATAGATGGGTCCGGACGGATTCTGGATGAACCGCTCTTTACAGCACTGATGTCAGCAGTTATCCTGGATTCATCCCGGGATCCGGTGGTAGCAGTTCCGGTAACAGGGAGCCGGGTGGTGGAATCCCTGGCAGAAATCAGAAATGGCAAAGTTATCAGGACGAAAACCTCACCTGTGGTATTTATGCACGAAACCATGAAGCCTGAGCTCATCGCAGCCCAGGGGCAGTTTAACCAGTCTGTAGTTACCTTTGATGCCATCTCAACAGTTGTCCGGATTATGGATTACATGGCTGCCAGGGACACTGATCTTGTTGACATAATTGCGGCACTGCCTGAGATAAATATGATTAAAAAGGAGACGGACTGCCCGTGGACTGCCAAAGGCAGGGTAATGAGAAAACTGATTGAGGAAAGCAGTGGTCAGGAAGTGGAACTGCTGGATGGAGTAAAGGTTTACCATGACAACGGGTGGGCGCTGGTACTTCCCGATGCCGAAGAACCCAGGTATCACGTTTATTCCGAGGGATACTCTTACGAATTTGCCGAAAGCCTGGCTGACTTTTATATTGACAGGATTAATCAGTTGAAAAACAGTTAAAATGTAACATGGAAATGGGCAGATGAGTTCTTCCGGCGGGCAACGCCTCCGCCTTCCATAACACATCTACCCATTTCTTAATAACATTTTTAAGTCTCAAAAACAATGCAAGACTTTATCAACAGTCTGACGCCGTTTATCAGCCCCTTTACACTACTTCTTCTCCAATTCATATGCGGTATTATTCAGGACGTACAGGTCAACTGAATCGTTTTGTGAGAAGTTATCCAGGCTCAGAGAAGCGCTGCCTGAATGGATATATGCATCTGGGCTAAGGTTGTAGGTAGACCAGGTAACGGTATTTTCCGTTACATAAATTTTGGTGCCTGCGTCATTGCGGGACTGGAATTTGCCGCTGCATTTATTCAGTACGGTAAACGTTTTCCCACCATCAATGTTTTCTTTAACCTCGACCCGGTCTCCTGTAGTGAGAGCGGTTACCAGGCTGAATTCCCGATCGTCTTTGACAATTTCACTGTCACTGTCAAAGACAAAGGTTTCTGTTTTCCCTGCAAAGGTACTTAGAGTAACGGATTTTGTGTATGTATTTATTGTAGTAATTTTTCCGAAGGTAACCGGGACAGATTCAACCTTAACCAGCCTGCTGCCCATAAATTCAGCCTTTACCAAATCCCCCTGGCTGAAGTCTTCGGCATCAGGGGAGTTTATTCCCGGGACAGTTAGGGTGACCTGGCTTTCCAAATAAAGATATGAAGAATCACCGTCATCATCTTCTACCTTAAGTTTGTCTGGGTCCTCATAAACCCTGATCACCCGATAATTGAGGGTGGTTTTCACATTGATATCTGCAACCACCTTGCTTTCACTGCTTTCAAACCTTAATTCAACATAATCCCCTTTATCCAGATCATCGAGATCAGGGCTGCTGACGCCCTTAATATTAACATCAATGTCATCTGAGAGGACATATGTCTTGGTTCCGGAACTAATGGTGTTTACAGTAAGCAGGTCACGGTCGGCATCAATAGTGACAACAGTGCCTTCCACAGTATTTTTGGTTTCCAGATAGATTATCTCATCATTGAGAAGCTGTACTTCTACTTTGAGGTTTCGCTCTACATCAGCTATGTCTGAGGTGGTATCATTATCAATATAAAACTCGGCTCTGGAATAAACTTCGTAGATTTCCACATCCCCGTCTTCGGTTTCCAGAGTAATAATCCTATTTGCCGTGTCAACTGCCAGCACTGTTCCTTTGACCGTATCCCTGACATTTCTATTTTGGACGGATATTTTGGTGACTTTTCCGTTCTGGATAGTTAGAGTCACCTGGTCATTAACCAGTACATTAGAGAATAGAGGGTAGTCAAGTCCGGAAATAATGACCTCGGCATCTTCTGCCGCCTCAAATGCCTGCAGTAATCCGTCTGCATTGGAAATGGTAATAATCCGTTTTTCTTCTGACAGCAGAAGTACTTTTCCGGAAACTGTCATCTCCTGCTTGGCTTTCAGCAATTCAATTTCAGTAATAAGATTACCTGTGAAGGCGATTTTCACTTCATCCCCCGGTTCCAGGTCAGTTACTGCCGGAAACCTTATCTGGGGTATTGTAACTATAGTTCCTTCAGAGTACTGGTAGGTATTCAGGATGCCCTGTGAATTTTTAATGATAATCAGCCCGGTTTCAGGATTAACTGAGAAAACAATACCGCTATTGGCTGCGCTCTGACCTGAATTGAGAAGCAATACAGATATTACCGCACCGGAAATATTACAGTTCAAGGTTACATTGTCACCTGTCTTAATATCTGAGAGCCCGCTTAAGGACCCTGTTTGTGCTGTAAAGGACACATAGTCAGCAAGTGTTTTGGTATGTATTTTCAAGGCAGTATCCTGAATTACAATAACGTTTTCGGCGGGCAGGACCTGGAGTACAGAACCGCTTAAGCTGTCCACAACCGCATCTGCTGCCAGTATTTCCACCAGCCTGACAGTCTCACCGTCAACAATGACTTTTACCGGGTCGTTTTCCGAAATACCGTCCCAGTCGGTATAACTGCCGTCATCTTTGAAGACCCAGGTATCGGAGCTAATATTAAAGTCTTCTATAGTGCCGTTTATGGAAAGAGACAGAGTCAGTCCGGATTGTCCGGCAACCCTTGCAGATAAAAATGATTCACTGAGGTCAAGGTACTGCTCGCTTTCGCCCAGCAGTTTGACCATTTCTGCCCTGGTGACATATCGATAAGGCTTAAAGGTGTTGTCCGGATACCCGTTAACCAGTTTATACCTGATGGCTGCACTTATGTAACCCCGGGCCCATTCAGGAATGGCTGCGGCATCACTGACAGCCGGCATTTCCCCAGACATCTGGGAAGCCTCGCTGTCTTTGCCGATAGACCTCACTATCAATTGTGTTACCCAGGATCTGGTGGCACCCGCAGCTGAATTAAAATTATTTTCCGAGGGAATGATAAGCCCTTCCTGTACTGCAAAAAGCATTTCAGCTTTATAGTAGTCGCTAACCCATTGAGGGACCTCCACCGGCAAATCCTGGTCTGTATTAATGGTAGCAAGATGGTCAGTAATCGCCATATTGCGGATTGTCATCAGGATGGCTTCTACCTGGGTGATCGGCTTGTTAGGCTGGAATGTTCCGTCTGTGTAACCGGTAACCACCCCGCGGACATTCATTTTGATTATATTTTTCAATCCCCAGTGGGTGGTATCGACATCTTTAAAGGGAGTGGCTCGCGATGCCGGGTTGGCGAAGGCTGGGACAATTGATATCAGCAGAAACAGCAGGCCGAGTGTGATGATAAAGAGGCGGTTTTTTTTGCAGGGCAGTCTGGACATATATCCATCTCTCCTTTTTAGTAGTATGTCGGCTTGGAAGTATTCCTCATTGGAAACTTATTCCGTGGCAAACATTACTAAATTTCGACGGAGTATGCCTGAATTCCTTTTTTAAACTTATAAGTCTCTTGGAAATTATATCCCCAGGAGACTTAAAAAAGGATGAGGGGAATTCCTCATCTAAGACTGTTGACACAGTCGAGATATTGAACTTTAAAAATGTTATAAGACAGGGGTAGATGTGTTCCGGAGGGCGGAGTCTGTCGTCCGTCCGGCCCGTGACCGCAAAGCGGGAGCGGCTGCCGGAGGAGATGTAGCCCGCCCGAGGAATTCATCTACCCCTGTCCCTTACTACATTTTAATAATTAAAAAATATAGAGTTTGTTAATAAGCTGAGTTGGACCTCATCTTTTATTACAGGTTGACCGCAATGCTGCTTTTGACCGGCCGGTAAGGGAGAAAATGCCTGTAATTAATGTCAGGGAAAATATTATCTTTGTATTCAAGCTCAGCGACCCATGAAGGATTTATCTTATTCCACTTAATATCTTCGTAAAGGCCGGTGAACCTGTGGATATGCTGTTTGGTCCTCTTCTGAGCATAATCGACCATAGTACCTGTTTTCATGATAAATGCCCAGTCACTGCTCTGGGCCAGCAGTACTTCGCGGGCCGCTTGTTTTAGGGCTCTCAGCAGGTCACCTTCAGCTTGGGGGAACATTGATGCCAATTCTGTCATTCTTTCACTGGCCTTGTGCAGATGACGGTAAATCCAGTCATTGCTTCCTTCCAGCCATACTTCGTGGAACCCTTTATACCCCCAGCTTGACGCAGAGGGGACGGTCATCTGGTTGACAGGATATTCATCCAGATAATCACCCGGTGTTGTCAGTTTAACAACATCCTGGTCGCAGGCAATTTTTCTGATGAGATAATTTAGGAACTGCGGGCCCTCAAACCACCAATGCCCAAAAAGCTCGGCATCATAAGGAGATATTATCAGGGGTTTGCGGTCCAGTACACCTGTCAAATATTCTATCTGTTTTTCCCTGTTAAACATAAAATTCCCGGCGTGAAGAGCTGCTTTATGGTTTGCCCGGTATGGGTTATACGGTTCCTTGTAATTGGATTTTCCTGTAATCCGGTAATATTTGATTCCGGTGTTAATCCTTTGCCCATTTGGATGAATATATGGCTTAACGTAGTCGAAACCAAGGTCCCAGCCAATATCACGGTAATATTCCCGGTAGTCAAAATCTCCGGGATAACCTTCATTAACACTCCAGACCTGTTTGGAGGTTTCAGTATCCCTGCCAAAGGCTGCAACTCCGGACGGACAGTAGACAGGTGCATATATGCCGTATTTTGGCTGTGTATCTGCATGCATGATGCCGTGAGTATCGACGAAAAAGTACTTAATTCCAAACTCCTCAAGGATGTGGTCATCCCCAGGGTTGTAGCCGCATTCCGGCAGCCAGATGCCTTTCGGCTTTCTGCCCATGAGCTTTGTGTACAGGTCCACAGCAACACCTACCTGGGCCCGGACACTTTCTTTTTTTACCCCTATCAGGGGGAAATATCCATGGGTGGCTCCACAAGTAATTACCTCCAGGACTCCAAGATCCTGAAACCTTCGGAAGGCATTTAAGAGGTTCCTGTGGTAACGGTCATGGAAAGTCCGGCTGGCCTCAATAAACATGTCTCGATACATTTTAGCCGTCTCGTGAAAATGCGGTTCCCACTTAGTCCGGGCAACTTCCTTTTCAGCAAGCTCTATTAGGTTTGTAATATGTTTTGAATATCTTTGCTGCAGCAGTTCATCAGTAAACATGGACATCAGCGGGGGGGTTATCGACATAGTCAGCCGAAAGTTTACCCCGTCATTTACCAGCGATTCAAAGACGTTAATCAGAGGGATATAGCACTCAGTGACAGCCTCAAAGAACCATCTTTCTTCCAAAAAAAACTCATGTTCGGGATGCCGAACATAAGGCAAGTGTGTGTGCAGCACCAATGCCAGGTATCCTTTGGGCATCAAATCATTCCTTTCATCTTGAGATTACCGGATAATCATATGAAATCACTGGATAAAACTCTTGAATATTTCATATGAACTCATCCCATCCTTGCTTCCAATACGAGCATACAGTTTGCGCTGGTTCCCGGATACCAGCATCCATTCGGGGTCAATCCTGTCTGACAGGGTATTCCTGGGGGTTGAGGTAAAGTTCGACCTTGCAATTGTAACAAAGGTGCCATCATTAAGCACCCGGCCCAGGTCAACACAAAATGTTCGGTTTGGGATACCCACATGGAGATACCAGCAGCCGGCAGAATCATCGACCATAATATCATAAAAACTGTTGGCATTGACGCCGTTGAAATAATCAATGCCGGTAACATCATAAACCCGTAATACAGGCATGGATTCATTCCATCGGGCGCCATAGCTGAACCCGAAGGTGTCGCGCAGCTGTTCACTGATATCCCAATATGCATAGACTGTTTCCGGGTCTCTGGCCATAATGGTTATTTTGTTGTCATCATATCCCCAAGGCAGTTCGGGAACGAAGTCGTGTTCAGAATCCGGTTCGGGTTCAGCTAAAAAATCCAGTCGGGGAAACAGTTCCTCTGCTGTTTCAGGTTCCGGTGTAATTTCCCGGACCGATACCGGTCCAGGAAGCGCTTTATAAGCCATGGGCTTCTTCTTGGACATTAAATAAATACCTCCGCCAAAAATAAGTATGCTGAAAAACAGTATTAACATAAATGCCTCCAAATTATACATGATCCCTCCTCCTTTTCCCCGTCAGGAAGATAGCAGCGAACCCGGTGAGTTTTTATATTTTACCGGGCTTTGTGGAATAATGATTAATGACTTTTTAATGACTTTTTTATTATCTCACAGAAACTGAAATTTATTTAGGCAAAACCAGTAAAAACAAAGGAACGGAGCTGCAGAATATGCCCAGAGATATTGCCATTGGCAATGGTTCTATGTTAATTAACTTTGACCGCGGTCTGAATATGAGAGATTTGTACTATCCGGTTGTCGGCCTGGAAAATCACATCCTGGGGCATCGCAACAGGCTTGGAATATGGGTCGACGGAATTTTTTCATGGGTTGATGATGATATGTGGTCAAGGAAAGCTGGTTATCGGAAAAATAGCTTGGTAACCAATGCAGAGGCTGTTAATAATAATCTCGGAATTTCTCTGGAAATTACTGATGCTGTTCACTATAGGAAGGATTTGTATATAAAGAAGGTTCGCATTACTGATACCACCGGCGAAAAACGTGAGATTCGCCTGTTCTTTACCCATGACCTTTCTATAAACGAGACCGATGTCGGTGATACGGCGATATATGACCCAAGCCGTGATTGTATATGTCACTACAAGCGGAACCGATATTTCCTCATTAATGGAAGAACCGGTGGGCAGGGAATTTACCAGTACGCAATGGGGATTAAGAGGTTTAAGGGCGCCGAAGGAACATGGAAAGATGCCGAGGACGGACTCCTGGAACAGAGTCCGGTGGCTCACGGGTCTGTGGACAGTGTGATTAGTTTCAGGTGCAATCCTAAAGAGGGGGGCACAGTTTCATTAGATTATTGGATTGCTGCCGGAGCAAATATAAAAGAAGTCAGACGGGGTAACAAGTACATTCTGGAAAATGGAGCAGAAAAAATATTTGATGATATTGAAGCATATTGGTCAGCCTGGGTATATAAGAAAGGAAGGGGGTTTGCCGACCTTACCGATGAAGTCAAAGATATGTACCATCGCAGCCTGCTGCTTATAAGAACCCAGACCGATAATGGCGGTGCCATTTTGGCGGCTAACGATTCTGATGTATTGATGTATCATCGGGATCATTACAGTTATATGTGGACCCGTGATGGCGCCCTGGTAGCTTATGCCATGGACAAGGCAGGTTATCCGGAGATTACGGAAAAATTTTATCAGTTATGTGCTGATATCATTACTGAAGGCGGCTACTTCCTCCATAAATACAATGCTGACGGGACCCTCGGCTCCAGCTGGCATCCCTGGTTCCGGGACGGTGAGGTTCAGATTCCGTTGCAGGAGGATGAAACTGCTTTGGTTCTATTTGCATTAGGCCATTATTACAGTGTATATCGCAACCTTGAATTCATCGAGTCCCTGTATCCCCGGCTGATAACCAGGGCAGCCGATTTTCTGGTCTCGTACCGTGACCCGGTGACAAAACTGCCTTTGCCCAGTTTTGATCTTTGGGAGGAACGCAGGGGAATATTCACTTTTACCTCTGCCGCTGTTTACGGAGGGTTAAAGGCTGCTGCTTTTTTTGCGGAAACCCTTAATGACCGGGCGGCTGCAGTGAAGTATGGGCAGGCGGCCTCTGAGGTCAAAAGCGCAATGGAAAAGTACCTTTTCTGTCCTCAGCTCGGACGCTTTCTGAGGGCAGTATATCCCTGCAAAGACGGGACCTTGGAAAAGGATACTACTCTTGACAGCAGTTTATATGGAATATTCGAGTTCGGGGCATTTGCTCCAGAGGATAGCCGGGTTGTGAATACCATGAATGCGGTAATGGAACAGTTGTGGGTAAAAACTGAGGTGGGAGGGATTGCCAGGTACGTTAATGATTACTACTTCAAGAAAAGTGAGGATATTGAAAATGTTCCCGGAAACCCATGGGTGATATGCACTCTCTGGATGGCCGAATGGTTTGCCGATACCGCCAAAGCTTCAGAAGGACTGGCAAAGTGTCGGGATCTTATAAACTGGGCTGTCAGGTATGCTCTGGACAGCGGAGTTTTTGCAGAACAGGTTCATCCGTATACAGGTGAAGACCTGTCAGTGTCACCTCTGACCTGGTCCCACGCCACATTTGTCCTGGCCGTAGAAAAATACCTTGATAAGTGCAGGCAGTTACAAGAACCCCTGAATTAGTATTAGCCAGAGTTAGTATCCAGTAGAAAGCATCTTGCCAGGCAAAGTAAAATCTGTTATTCTTGGCAGGAGAACTTGGAAACTAAGTAAAGTACAGGGGTAATTAAATGGAATCAAAAAATGTTGTTTTACCCCCGCCGTACCCCAAGTGGTCATGGTGGGATCTGGTTCTGGTCCTGGTTATGCTGCTGGCTTTGATACCTGCGGCCGGCTTCCTGAAACACTATATAATGAAGGCCATTGCAGCACTGAAAGCAACCGGAAACAGTCCCCAGACCCTGGCCCTTTTTATGGGCGCTTTTATCCAGGCAGCAGTTATGATTGTGGCCGTAAGTTTGCTCACATGGCGCAGGGGCGGTTCCGGAAAGGATCTTGGTCTGGTCAGTAATGACTTGATGTATAACTTATTTATGGGAGTTGCCGGGGGCGCTGTCCTGGCAGTAGTAATCTGGATTATGGGACTAATAGTATTGTGGATTTTTGGACCTCCGCCTCCCCAGGATATAGAAAAACTGCTGACAGGTGTGAAGTCAGGCGGGGATTTTCTGCTTCCTTTTATTTCAGTTGCAGTGTTGGCGCCCCTGAGTGAAGAAATATATTTCCGCGGTATGGTATTTCCTGTGGTTAGAGCCAGATTCGGTCCGGCGGTCGGAATGCTTCTGTCAGGTTTGTTCTTTGGAGCCCTGCATATGGATATTTACCGGGTGCTCCCCATATCGGCGATGGGCTTTGTATTAGCTTATTTTTATGAAAGAACAGGTTCCCTGGTGGCGCCTATTATAGCCCACAGTGTATGGAATTCAATCATGCTGCTTATTCTGTATATTAGCGGCAGATAGTCTTGTATATTGACAGTAATTAATTGAGAGGTGAGAGTTTTGTCCGCCGATGGACCGGTGAATGAAGCAGCAATCTGGGGATTAAAGGAAATTATTTATATTTTTGCCCTCCGGGCCATTTTCGGGTACGTGACAACCCGGCTAGCCGGACCGTATACAGGTGAGCTGACGGGAGCGGTGGTTACCCTGGCAGACAGGATGCTGACGATTATCCTGATTTACCTGATAGTACGCAGGCTGACTGAAGGGTGGCAGCAGGCATTGGGGCTGAAAACCGGCGGACTGGCCCGGCAGGTAGCCATCGGACTGGCCGCAGGTGTCGGCCTGCTGGCAGCGCTAAATATTGGAGAAAAGGCGCTTTATCGTTTTCTGGCGGTGGAACTGCAGACACACCCGCTAATTGGTTCCGCTTTTGGGGCCGGCAGTTTTTCGCAATTCCTCTGGCCCCTTTTGGCAGGGGGGATATTCACTCCAGTTGCGGAAGAAATGCTGTACAGGGGGATGATTTATCCTGCTGCTGCCCGCCGGGCAGGGGTTGCTGGCGGAGTTATTATTTCTGTGATAGTGTTTACGGTATTTCATTTTAATTTGTATTGGCTGGGGGAGATATTTTTTGCCGGACTGGTCTTTACCCTGTTATATATCAAGACCCGTTCAATAATCCCGGGTATTATCGCACATGCAGCGGTTAATTCATGGCGGCTGATAATGGCGTTCCTGGCGTGATTAGCCTGATTAACTGCAGCAGGGAGCCATTAAATTCTTAAAGAGGACTTTAGAGTAACTCTGTTCTTTGATCAAGGTATTTCAGAATAAAAGCAGTAGAAAAACCGAACACAATTGAACCGATGTAGAGATCGAGCGCTGCACGAGGCGGGATATTGATCCACATCGGCATTTTAAAGAGAGTGCCGATGCCTGTCAATAATACCCAGAGAATAGAACCAAAAATCATTCCCTTGAGCCACCAATAGTTGCTCGTAGCGTATCTAAAGAGAGCGGCAAATACTATTCCAAACAGGGCACCGACACTAACGTGTGCCACCAACTGCATAAAATGGGCAAGAAGTCCCTGGTAGTTCTGGCTCATAACCAGAACACCTGCATAATCACCGAAATCCCTGGTGGAAAAGCCAAGCACTGTGGTCAGATTGGCATAAATCTCCTGGAACACACTAGCCAGCATTCCCGAAATTGCTCCGGCAATCATACGGTCATTTTTTAGCATGGCAGATTATCACCCTTTCAAGCTTGTTTAAGCCATATGAACAGCTTGAAATATAGTATTGTATATTTTTATCATAATAATTCGTCGACTCATATTATGTTAGCTGAATGATTCGCAGCCCGCCATTATTGGATGAGGCAGCTAATTGGTTTTTAGCAGACAGGGGAGGTAGGATATGAGGTTTTTGCGGGTCTATGCTTCCGGTTCTATAGCAATAGGCATTTTGCAGGTGATTGACGGGATCCTCTTGGTATTGGGTAAGGGTGACCCAGTGCAGTTCAACTATGTTGTAGCTGTTTTTGAGCTTCTGTGGATTCCTGTTTGTACCGTAATGGTTTTTTTGTTTAAGAGAAATAAAATAAGCATGGTGTCTCCGTATTCATACGTCCTGTACAACTTTATCGGCTGGACAATTGCGGCATTGCTGCTAAAACCGGATGCTGCCGCAATCCCGATATGGTTTGCAGGTATCGGAGCCTTATTTGGAATTTATTATGTAATTATTAATGACCGGTTATTAAGAAGATTATCCCGATAGGGATTGCCGGCGAATTCCTTTGGTTTATCACATTCATACATATTTAAAGATATTAAAATTAAAAGATATTAAAAGGCTGCTGAATTGATCAGCAGCCTGAATACCCGGGTTTTGCCCGGGATTTTTGTTTATCCCACAGATTTCAGCATTTCTTCAGGAGGGGTCACTTTTAAAAACCGCGTTCTGAAAAATTCCATGGCCAGTATTTTCTTTTCGGCCAGGCTCAGCATAGAACTGATACCCCAATAAACACTAAGCGCTGCCGGAGCCTTCCAGAGGAATAACAGTCCTATGACAGCAGGTATAATGAACATTAACAGGTTCCTGTCCGCAGAGGCAAGACCTCCCAGTCCTTGGAGCAGGCCGGCTGTGGCTGGCAGAATATGCAGGTTATCAATGCTGCCTGCATTCACCACCCATGGAATCAGGATACTGCCTGCTGTAGTCCCAAAGTTAACTAAGGCAAAATAGAGGGAAAACAAAATCGGGGCCTGTACCAATATCATTATTAACGGCATCAGCGGGTTTATTCTGTGTTTTGCAACAATTTTGACCAGCTCACTGTTAATCCTGTCAGAGCGGTTTTTAAACTTTTCTGACAGAAGTGACTTTACTTGACCAAGATTCTGGGATAACAGGAGAGCTTTTTGCTGTTTTATGGTCACGGGAAAAAGCAAAACCTTTACCGCCAGGGTGAGCAGGACAATGGCAAGAACCCAGTCACCGGTGAAACTTATCAGGAGATCCAACAGTTGGCTAAACACAGTGCCTAATATATTCACAATATCTTACCTCCTCAGTTTTTAGTTGTAAGAAAAAACAGAGGAAGTAAAGAATGGTGTTTCATCATCATTGTCACTGATTTTAATCTTTCTCCTGACAACCAGATACTTGCGTATTACCGGACGTATGCTGGCCAAAGCCCTGATGCTAACCAAAGGCCTGCCGGCATCGCAGACTTTCCGCACTGCATAGGAGTTTTTGGATAAGAATTGAAAACCCAGCCAGGAAAATACTACTATTAGGCTTACATTAAGCGAAACAGCTAGTAATATATGGCTGTCAAGCTGCATTTGACCCACCACCTAAAGGGATTATACATGTATTTGAAAATATTATATATTGATTCCGGCCAGATTACAAGCTGTCTGCATATGCGAGGTAATCATTTAAAATTGGTTCATTCAATATATATATCATCTGCACAGTTATATGCATTTTCCGGCTGGAATGGTTCATTACAGGCATACCTGCCGGTGTTTAACACCGCAGTTCCCACCAAGCTGCGGAAAAACGGGATATCGGCGTTTTCTTCAATTACCCGGAACCGGTCTTTGTCAATGTGGTAAGTCGTCATATAATTGACCGAAATCTCCGGTTCCTCAGCCATGACGAAAATGTTCCCCTGCTTTTTAAGCTTAAACAGGTATTCCAAAGGGTGTTTCTCTCCCCTGGGGAAGATGAAAAATCTTGCCTCGTACTCATCATGTGTCAGGATCGTAAAGGGAATGTAGCCCAAGGGTATGTTGACATTTTTGGCTGCAGGGATGGGTTTACCGGTAATCGACTCATTCCCGAAGCTTATTTTGAGCTCACCATAGGCCACGAAAACAGGGCTGTCCTCCCTGGCAATAAAAAGGTAATAAAAGTAATCATCAAAGGATAATTCCTCTTTTAACACCACTTTGGCCTTATTTTCGTTATGCGGTTTTATCAATAGTCTCAGCCGAGCCTGCCTCAGGATGGATTTAACAGACACATTTACATAGCTGGACAGGAATGAAACGCTTCTCAGCATTACAGGAGGCGGAATCAGGGGACTCATCAGGTAATTTCCGAAGGGGTAAATGGTGTTTTTCAGCAGGTATCGATAGAAAACTAAAATACCAAGTCCCATGAATATAGGCAGCACATAGAACAGCAGGGATATGCTGAACGTCCACCGGGAGCCGAGGGTTAATATACTTGCCCAGGATATTACCACTACCGCTATGGTTAGATTAATATATTGGATTATCAGGCGTCCGGGGGTGTCGGGAAACAGGTAATGCATCTGATACTTTTCAATAAGCTTGTACATCTTTCCGGTAATATTGGTATCACTCTGATAGGAGAGGTCGAGAAATTCCTCCAGGATGTCCTGAAGACGTTCAACTCTCCGCTGTACTGTCAGGGAAACAAAAATGCCCACAGAACCGAGCAGGGTTATCAGGGCTGCATTTATGGAAGTAAGGACACGTAAATATGATTGAACATCAAACAATAGCAACACCCCGGTTAAGTTTCAAGGTTAAAGCGGGCATTTTTAGCTGCAGATGCAAGCGACTTTTCGCCGTTTTCCAAGGCCTTATTTTCCAGAATCCTTAATGAAGACTGGGTATTGCCTGTGGGAAGCCCCTTAAGTGCGGCAATTCGTCCCATGCCTGCAGTGGAATCGATAATTTCCCGGCAGGCATCGTAAAAACCGTTTTGCACCAGAAAGGAACCTACAGTTCGCAGGCCCTCACATATATAGTTCCAAACCTCTTCCGTGAAGGGGAAATCGGGCATCAGGCATCTGCTGAATATCATTCGGAGCCGGTACATATAAAGTTCTGCCATGGGTTCTTCGTTTTCCACGTTAATTCTTGCCAGAAGGTATTTAAGCAGCTCATTGATACCTGTTTTTATTTTATCCAGATGGCATTTAGCGATTTCCTCCATCATAATTTCCTGAAAGCCGCTTAGTCCTCCGGGAGGCGCAACGGGGGACAGCAGCTCTTGCGGGGAGGGAACTGCCTCCAATTTGGCCAAATCTATGTAGCCATTGTTACCGGCGGTTTGTGAGTTCTCTAGTTCCAGCCTGATTCTGACCAGGAACCTGTCTGTGTTTTCCATTCAATGCACCATAGGTAAATAATATTTTCTTCTATTATGTCATAGGTTTGCTAAAGGTATACGGCTGTGTAGACAGTCCTCTGAGCTGAAAGCCGCAGCAGCAGGCGTTTTGCGGTTGCAGGAATTTTTTTAGTGACAATAGAAAAATATAGTAATAATTAAAGATAGCGGAAATCAAGAAGAAGTTCGGAAAATAAAGAATTTAGGAGGAAGCACATGAGCCGGGAGATGGTTGTAAATCCGGGAGATCAGATTGAACTGAGGATAGATTCAGTTAATCACCAGGGGGAAGGTGTCGGAAGATACCGCGGTTTGGCGGTGTTTGTGCCCTTTACCGTCCCGGGAGAAGAGATTCTTGCTAAAATAAACAGTGTTAAGAAAAACTTTGCCCAGGGTGAAATAGTTCAGGTTCTCTCTTTAAGTGAAAAGAGAATTGAGCCCAGGTGTCCGGTGTTTGAAACCTGTGGCGGGTCAAAATTTCAGCACATGGATTACGGGTTGCAGCTTGAGCTGAAGAAGCAGCTTGTTGAGGATTCCCTGAAACGCATCGGGAGGATTACCGGTGTGGAGGTCAGACCGGTAATCGGGATGGAAAACCCGTGGGGTTACCGCAATAAGGCACAGTTCCAGGTTGATATGATTGACGGTAAAATAAAGCTGGGCTTCTTTGAAGAAGGCACCCATGTTCTGGTCCCGACAACAGACTGCCATTTGCTTGACGAGCAGGTACGGGGAATTGCTGCAGTTACCGAAGGGCTGCTGAATAAATTCAAACTGTCCGTTTATAGCTTGGAAACCGGTAAGGGACTGCTGCGCCATGTGATTATCAGGAAAGGGTGGTTTACCTCAAAGGTTATGGTGGTTCTGGTGACCTCGGGTGAGAAGTTTCCGGAGGCTTTTACAATTGCCAGGGAGCTGCGGGCAAAAGTCCCGGTTGTAGTCTCGGTTGTCCGCAATATTAATCAAAACCCGGCTCGTCAGGTGTTTGGCCGGGAAACACAGCTCCTGTCAGGGCAGGCAACCATCACAGATCATATCGGGAAATATGTTTTCGCTATCTCCCCGGAGTCATTTTTTCAGGTGAATTCCCAGCAGATAGAGATTTTGTATGCAAAAGCTCTTGAATATGCGGCTTTGACTGGAGAGGAAACAGTCCTGGATGTATACTGTGGAATTGGGACGATTTCACTGTTTTTGGCGGAAAGGGCCGGCCGGGTGATTGGCTATGAGGAGTCTGTACAAGCTGTGCATGATGCCGGGGCCAATGCCAGGATAAACAAGGTGACAAATGTGGAATTCGTCTCCGGCAGGGCTGAGGAACGCCTGCCCAGGCTGGCTGAGCAGGGTTTCAGGCCAGATGTGATTGTAGTTGACCCGCCAAGGCAGGGTATTGATAAAAAGGCTCTACAGGCAATAGCTGATATGCAGCCGAAAAGGATGGTGTATATCTCCTGTGACCCCGGCACATTAGCCAGGGACCTGCAGTTTTTGTCCCACCGGGGATACAGGGCGGTGGAAGTGCAGCCGGTGGATATGTTTCCGCAGACGAGCCACGTTGAGAGTATAGTTCTGATGACGAATAGTGGTTTGAAGGGCAAATAAGGCAGGTTAACCTGCGATTGTCAAGAAAAAACTGAGCCAGTCGCCAGAAAAAAAATGAGCCACTAGCGCCAGGAAAAAAGTGAGCCACT
>NZ_JAHHUL010000028.1 GCF_019008365.1 Phosphitispora fastidiosa
AAGATAAAAAGTGTTGCTAATGAGGGCTTCTGCTAAATTATCGATATTGAGCAGGTGCGGGTCTAGTTGACGCTTACATACAAGCAACAATTCATACGGGTTGCGGCGCGATTTCTACGGGTTGCGCATCTGCTATGTGAAATATTGAGGATGGCTGGTACGATAAAATAGAGGTGACTTAAGGTGCATGAAGTTTCAATTCATAAACTAGGACGAGTTGTTGGATCATATGTTGCAAAAAAAGTTTCCAGACTTGATCAAGTGGAATTTCTGGCCTTCGGTGCTGAAATTTTGCTGGGCAGTATCTTAAAATTAAGCATTCTATTTTTGATAGCAGCGATGCTGGGTGTCGTCCTTGAAGTTGCAATTTTACTTGTAGTAACTGGCTTAATTCGTACATTATCCGGTGGAGCGCATTGCTCTGCATATTATCGGTGTCTGGTAACAAGTGTGCTAATACTTACAGCGTTAGGTTACACAATTAAAACTGTCCATCCTTTTATCCGCTTATTACCAACAATCGTTTTGGTTGCTATATCGGTACTATCCATTTTTTTATATTGGTATTATTCACCCCAGGCTCCCCTTAATAAGCCTTTTAGCAGCAGAGCTAAAGAAGTAGCCTTTCGTTGGTATACGCTAATTGCAGTAGTGATGATATCTATTATCTTAACTATTCTGGGAACTGACAGTTTGATTGGCTGGACAATGGCGTTTGCACTATTGTGGCAGGCATTTACTCTAACACCGTTGGGACATAGGTTTATAGGATTATGGGACATTTTACTTACATTTAAAGTGAAAGGGGGGAGACAGAATGTGGAAGATTATGACTAAAATAATGTTCCAAGGATTGGCAGCAGTATTGACTGTGGTCGCTATGACGAATATTGGGACAAACAGCATGTTTATGTTTTATCAACCGGAACCTCCTAAAAAGTATTAAAGTAAAAATTTTCTCTTATGGTAAATATTTTGGCCAGTAAATGCAAGAGATTTAATCGAATTCAATCGATAATGAAGTTTAGAAAAAACTTACTTGATGATAAAAATAGAATAATCAGCGAAAAGGGCAAACCTGCCTAAAGGCAGGGACGCAAAGCCATAGGGTCTAAAGTGCTTGCTGCACTATGATAGCCTAGCTGCCGCAGAGACTAGTATTAAACCTGCCCTTTATAGCGGCGGGTTTTTTTGTTTGCCATGGTTGAGAATTTCGGTAATACAACACTCATGCGCAACCTGAGACTGTTTACAAGCATCGGGAGGATTGGCACATGAAAAAAATTACGCAAGCATTATCTCTCTCGGTACGAATATGCACTCTCCGGCCTTATGGCTTTATGCGCATCCATAAGATTTTTCATATTGCAGCACACACATATTGACTGGAAAACCGCAGTTTGCAATACGCAGATTGCGGTTTTCTTTTTGACAAAAATCACATTTATTCGAGAAAAAACGACAAATAGGTACATTGTTACATTCGAAAGGTGCCGCTCTCCTCCGCTTGTTCTTCATTTTTCAGATTTAAAAGATCTCGAAATGGAGGACAAGTCGATGGAAAACTATGGCAAAAAATATACTCTGCTGGTTAGAGGCAAGCGCGTTTCTGTGACAAAGGAGGTCTATAAAGCATATTACAAGTGCCGGGACAGGGAAAAATACCTGGACGAGCTATCAGAAGAAAACAACATCTCGCTCGAAGGCTGTATCGAGAACGGCGTTTCCGTGGAATACATAATATCCACTATGATGGAGTCCCTGGAGGACGCGATCATAAAAAGGATGATGATCGCTAAGCTGTACCGATGCCTCGAAATGCTCGACAAGTCGGAAAGAACGCTCATCGAGGAGTTGTATCTTAGGGGCAAAAGCGAGCGTCAGTTTTCGGCGGAAACAGGGAGTCCCTATATGACCATCCATGACAGAAAGATAAAAATCCTTGGCAAAATAAAAAAACTTATGGAAAAATAAGAATTTTTCCGTGCAACCCCCTCATTTTTTCCCTATAGAAGTGAGGGGGTTTTTATGTTCTCTCTCTTGCTCTTTGAAAATTACATATCCGGCAGCATAAATACATGAGCTGTCCAGCCGTGTGAAAAGCGGCAGCGACGTTGACGGGCGCGCCAAGACTGCCTGCGGATGAATTTCATCCGTCGAACCGATGGCATCGAAGGTGACGAGCGGGAACGCCTGGTCATAAAACAGTCTGTGGTGGACTGTTTCGCAATGAAATGGACAGTGACAATGCTACTTCCGTCCAGCCACAGACCTCAAGCAATGGGGGCGGCTCGCAGAGATCCTGGGAGAGGTGAAATTCCTATGGCGTTTGCTCAACCGGCAAACCGTTTATGCTGCCGCACTGAGAGCCGTAAGGCTTTTTTCGCTTCGGGAAGTAGTGTCGAATAGAAGCGTTAATATGTAATGAAGAACAAGCAGATCATTTTTTTGATCTTGGAAACTATGCGGCAGGGCGGTCTTTTCCGTCCTGCCGCATCCTTCTGGGATTAAATTCAAAATATCAGGGAGGAACACGAAATGGAAAAGGAAGCATTGACTGAATTGCTAAAGAAGGAGCTAATCATCGGATATATGTACGGTCTTGACGGAAAGCGCCAGGAATACTACTTTGAGAAGTCTCCGTCCAGCATTGCGAGCTTTATCATGCTGAAAAAGGAGCAAGCGGACAAAATCGTTCTGACAGATACACTGGACAGGCTGGTGTTGGACACCTTTGGCGAATTTATAAACCGCTACCCGGATCGGAAGCTTCTGCAGGAAATCACAAAGGAGCTGGTACCCATGCAGCTAGATGAAAAGGAGCCTGTCAGCATTCCGATTGTGAGCGCCGAAGAAGCTCAAGCCTTCTGGAGCCAGGAAAGCCAGCAGCGAGCATGGATTTACTGCCGGATCGACGCGCCGGAGGATATCCACGGCGCCTTGAAAGGGCAGAAAAAGGAGCTCATTGATTACGCCGAGCAGATGGGATTTGTGGTCGTTGGTGAATCTGAGGATATCGGGAGCGGTCTGGATTTTGAACGTGTTGGTCTTGCGGAGGTCATGAAGGTTGCCGGAGACGGCAGAATGGATGTATTGCTGGTAAAGAAGCTTGACCGCCTGGGTCGAGATACAGCCAAGCTGCTGGAGTTTTTAAGGGGACTGGAGCAGTTGGGCGTCAAGCTTTATTCGCCGTTGGAGGGCCAAATTCAACTGGATTATCAAAGCCCTTCACTTTCTCTGCGATAAACGGGGGGTGAGCGATATGTCAAAGAATCAGACAGCCAATGAAGTGAAATACAAGGTGGCGGTAAAGCTGCTGGATATCTTGCTCCGAAACGCTCTTATCTCTCCTGCTGAGTACAAAAAAATCGATGAATTGAACCGTCAAACTTTCACGCCGGAGCTTTCAGGGGTATATTTGTAAAAACACTAGATATCTCAAAGCTTATGTGGTATTGTGTGTTGCTGACAGGAGTCAAAAGCGAGAGAAAGGAGAAAACGCATGGCTAAGAACGTAGTAAAAATAGAGCCTGTTAGGCAGCAGGTCGTCCGGCAATTACAGCCGAAAAAACGGGTTTGCGCCTATTGCCGGGTCAGCACCGACTCCCGTGAGCAGCAGAATTCCTTTACCGCACAGCTGGAGCATTACACCGCCTTGATTGAAAATAAAGAGGACTGGCAGTTTGCCGGAATCTATGCCGATGAAGCAAGAAGCGGGACGAAGCTGCAAAAAAGAGATGACTTCTTGAGGATGATGAAGGACTGTGAGGAAGGCAAGCTTGACATGATCATCACGAAATCCTTGACCCGGTTCGCCAGAAACACAGTGGACAGCATCCAGGCGATCCGCCGCTTGAAGGAGCTTGGCGTCGCCGTCTATTTTGAAAAGGAACATATCGACAGCCTGTCAGAGAAAAGCGAACTGATGCTGACCATTTTAAGCTCTCTGGCGCAGGGCGAATCTGAAAGCATCTCCTCCAACAGCAAATGGGCGGTGATAAAACGCTTTCAGGACGGTACCTTCATCCTTGGCACTCCCGCATACGGCTATACCAAGGATGAAAACGGCGAGCTGATAATTCAGGAGGAAGAAGCCGCAGTAGTCCGGCGCATCTTCCGAGAATACTTAATCGGCAAGGGCACTTATGCAATAGCCAAGGATTTATCGGAGGAAGGACTCCCCACCATACGCTCGGCCGAAAAATGGAATGACGGCGTGATAAAGGAGATGTTGCTGAATCCCATTTACACCGGGAATCTGCTTCATCAGAAAACCATGACTACAGAGGTGCTACCTTTTAAGCGACAGAGAAACAAGGGTCAGCTTCCTCAGTACCTGGTTGAGGACAACCATGAACCCATTATCTCACGCGAACAGGCGGAGGCGGTCAGGGAAATCTTTGAGTACCGCAGAAAGCAGATGGGGGTGGACGATACGAGTAAATACCAAAGCCGGTACGCCTTCAGCAGTAAAATCCTCTGCGGCGAATGCGGCGGTATGTTCCGTAGGCAGAAAATCTACATTGGCAAGCCTTATGAGAAAATCCAATGGTGCTGCCGTCAGCACATTTTAGACAACACCAAATGCAGCCAAAAGGCAATCCGGGAGGATGACATTCAATGGGCTTTCTGCGTAATGTGGAACAAGCTCGTAAGCAATTATACGGAAATTCTCACTCCCCTGCTGGATACGCTTAAAAAGCTGCGAATGGACAAGCAGCAGGAGCAGGAAATCGGGGAATGCAGCAACAGAATTATGGAGCTTACAGAGCAGGGGCATATACTCAGCAGATTGATATCAAAGGGGTATATCGACCCTGCGGTATTTATAGAGAGGCAAAACACTCTGACTTTAGAGCTTGCCGCTGTGAAAAAGAAAAGGAGCCAGCTTCTGGACAGTAATGGCTTTGACCAAGAGATCGCCGGAACAGAGCTGCTGCTGGAGCTGATCAGAAACCATCCTCACGTTATTGAAGAATACCGTGAGGATTTATTTTTACAAGTGATAGATAAGGTTATCGTACAGAAAAACGGACAAATCACCTTCCGGCTCATCAACCGGCTGGAGCTGTCTGAACCATGCCGGAAGGAGGCGATAGAGGATGATGCAAAGGCACATGCCCATCGGGTATAAGCTGGTAGACGGTAAAATACAGCTTGATGAACCAAAGGCGGCTGTTGTTAAAAAGATATTTGCAGACTATCTGTCCGGAGCCTCCACCTCTGCCCTTGCAAAACGGCTGACCGAAATGGGATTTCCGAACGCCAACAACAAAGCCTCCTGGAATCACGGCTCAATCGGCAAGATACTGGAGAATGTTAAATACCTTGGGGATGAATTCTATCCGCAGATGATTGCCGCAGAGCTGTTCGAGCAGGTGCAGAAACGCCGCAAGGAGCGTTGTGAACAGCTTGGACGAAGCATCCAGCCAAACAGCGCGAACCGCCAGTATCCATTCACCGGTAAGCTTCGGTGCGGAGAATGTGGCGAGGTTTACCGCAAATACATCGAGCACTGCGGCAGACCATCGGAAAAGTCCCTCTGGAAATGCAAGAGGTATATTTACAAGAACCGAGCATGCTGCCGTTGCGGTTTTTTCTCGGATGAGCAGCTTGAAAGAGCCTTTCTTGAGGCAGCCAACCGGATTATTGCAAGGATACAAATCCTCGACCGGAAGATTAAGAAAGAGTCAATTGCAAATAACCCTGAATTTAATAGCCTGGATCAGCGGATCAAAGAGCTGGAAGCAGAAGGACGGTATCTGTCCAATGAACTTCCGGCTCTTGTTTTTAAGCGGGCACAAGCCTTTTACAAAACGGCAAGAATTGATGACGCCGAATATAACACCGAGAAGATGAAGCAGGCGTTTTCAAGGAGACAGCCTCTCGCAGATTTCGATGAGGAACTGTTTTCGACAGTAGTTAAGCAAATCACGGTCTACGTCAATCATCGGCTGGTGTTTGAATTTATAAACGGACTGACCATGGAAGTCGGATACTAAGCCAAGGAAGGAGAAAAGCATAATGCAGACAGCTACAGCTAAAAAGAAAAGCATATCTCTCATACCCTCTAAGCCGGAGTATGACAGAAGTATAAAGCCCCAGTATAAAGCCCTGCGGGTAGCGGCATACTGCCGCGTCAGCACCACGCTGGAGCAGCAGGAAACCAGCTATGAAGCCCAGGTTTCCTACTATACCGAAAAAATAAAGAGCAATCCCAACTGGAAGCTTGCCGGAATTTACGCCGATGATGGTAAAAGCGCCACAAACACCAAAAAACGCGACGACTTCAACGCCATGATCGAGGACTGCATGGCCGGAAAAATCGATATGGTCATCACCAAGTCGGTCAGCCGCTTCGCCAGAAATACGGTGGACAGCCTCCAAAACATCCGCAAGCTTAAGGAAAAGAACGTCGCCGTCTTCTTCGAGAAAGAGGGCGTGAATACACTGGAGGGCACCGGCGAGCTTTTGATCACTATCCTGAGCAGCCAGGCGCAGGAGGAAAGCCGGAACTTAAGTGAGAACACCCGGTGGGGTCTTGTCAGACGTTTTGAGAACGGCATCGTCTCGGTCAACCACAATAAGTTTTTAGGTTACACCAAGGATAAGAACGGCGAGCTGGTTATCGTACCGGAGGAAGCGGAGCTGGTCAGACGTATTTTCCGCCTTTACCTCGAAGGGAGCAGTATCATACAGATTACCAAGATACTAGAGTCAGAAGGGATCACCACAGTCACCGGACTGACAAAATGGTGTCCTGGCGTCATCAACCAGATGCTGAGTAATGAAAAATACATGGGCGATGTCCTCCAGCAGAAAACCTATACCATTGATTTTCTCACTAAAAAGCGGGTGAAAAATAAAGGCATCGTTCCCCAGTATTACATAGAGGATGACCACGAAGCCATTATCCCCAAGGAGCTTTATTATCAGGTGCAGGAAGAAAAAGCGAGGCGGGCAAGCCTAAGTAAAACTGCGGCAGCAAGAAGGGCAAAGCAAGAGAAAGAGAAAAGCAAATACAGCTCCAAATTCGCCCTGACTGACATCATGGTATGCAAGGAATGCGGCCAGCCTTACCGCAGGCAGGTATGGTCTAAATACGGCCAGAAAAGCGCCGTGTGGCGGTGTGAAAACCGCCTGAAGAACGGGACCAGGAACTGCAAGCACTCCCCCACGTTCAAGGAGGATGTCCTATATGACGCCATAATGACCGCCATTAACAACGTCGTGGAAAACCGCGGCGAGTTTGTCGGTGCCTTCCGCGAAAACGTCATCCGGGTTATCGGAAGCTACTCCACTAAAAACGTGACCACCGAATATGACGGGCAGATCGAAAAGCTGCAGGGTGAGATGCTGGCCCTGATAGAAGAAAATGCAAAGCAAGGCTCCATCACGGATGATTTTGACGAGCAGTACCATAGGATAGCAGAGCAGATCAACGACCTGAAGCAAAAAAAGCTGGAGCTGGTGCGGGAGCAGAAAACGGCGGCAAATTTTCAGCAGAGGCTCGATGATATGGACGCCTGCCTGAAGCAAACCACCTGCGAGGTCAGGGAGTTTGACAACGATCTGGTCAGGAGGCTCCTGCAGAGCATCAAGGCCGTTAAGGATGATCTAATAGAGATCCAGTTCAAAACCGGAATCGTGATGAACCAGCGGGTTTCATATTTTGATTAATACAAAGATAAGTGATTTGTAGAAACGAAGAATGCATTTGATCTATAGTTTGGGAGCTTTCTTACAATAATAAATAGCAGAGCAATGCAGAGCTGTGTAAAGGTTAAAGGACATAAATTCTGCTACAATTTTCGCCCAAAATATGGTATAATATAAAAAATTCGCCTTTTCAGTGCGACATTTAACGTGAACCAAATTTATAATGCAAAAAGCGAATTTCTTTATTATTCAATTTTGGAGGACTTAAGATATGTCGTTTCAAACGCCGCTGACCATCAACGATGTTATTACTGATATTCACGCAAAGAAATATCTCCTGCCATCAATACAAAGAGAATTTGTATGGGGCCAGGAACAAATCAAGATGCTGTTCGACAGCTTGATGAGGGACTACCCCATCAATGCTTTTTTGTTTTGGAAAGTTCCGAAGGAGAAGGTTTCTGAGTTTCAGTTTTACGAATTCCTACGTGATTATCATCAGAAAGACAATCGTCACAATCCGAAAGCAAATGTCAGCGGCAGTGATGATGTTATGGCCGTCCTGGACGGTCAGCAAAGGTTAACCTCCCTATACATAGCCCTTAAAGGCACATACGCATCGAAGCTGTCATATAAGCGTTGGGATAACCCACAAGCCTATCCGAAAAAGAGGCTTTATCTGAATCTGCTTTCCAAGCCGGAAGACGATACTCTTGAATATGAGTTTGAATTCCTGACAGACGATGAGGCTAAGGAGAACGACGAAGACCATCATTGGTTTCTCGTAGGTAAAATCCTGGACTTGAAAGAGCTTCATGAAGTCATGAATTACATGATTGAAGCCGGACTGTCTTCAAATCCAGACAAAGAAAAAGCCAAATTTGCAAACAGGGCACTTTCCAAGCTTCATGCAGTGATCCATGTGAATGGAATCATCAGCTATTATCTGGAGCAAAGCACAGAGCTTGATAAGGTGCTTAATATATTTATCCGTGTAAACAGCGGTGGTACGACACTGAGCTATGCCGACCTGCTCCTGTCCGTGGCTACAGCGCAATGGAAGAAAAGAGACGCCCGCGAGGTGATCATCGACTTTGTAGATGAGATTAATGACATTGGCCGAGGCTTTAATATTGGTAAAGACATAGTCCTCAAAGCATGCCTGGTACTTTGCGACTTGCAAGATATATCATTCAAAGTAGATAATTTCAGCCGTACCAACATGATGAAAATCGAAAGCGAATGGGAAAATATTACGAAGGCAATCCGGGATGCTTTGAGGCTGATCAGCAGCTTTGGATTCAGCAGAGAAAACATTACCTCAAACAACCTGATTGTTCCTATAGCCTATTACTTGAAATCCATCGGTTTACCGAATAATTTCGAAGTCTCAACATCTAGGGTGGAGGACAGGCGAAAAATCAAGCTGTGGTTCGTTTCCTCATTATTGAAGCGAGTATTCAGCTTTATGCCGGACGGTGTGTTAAAGCCTGTCAGAGAGATCATCCAGAAACACGGCGCCAATGGCTTCCCTACGGAGCAAATATTCGCGAACTTCAAAGGTACAAACCGTGCTTTGCAGTTTACCGACGATGATATAAACAATCTGATGTATTCGAAATACAGCCATGGAGATACGCTCGTTATCCTGTCGATTTTATATCCTTGGGCGGACTTACGGCATCACTTCGATGTTGACCATATGTTTCCAAAGAGCGAATTCACTGCTAAAAGACTGAAGGCAAAAGGTGTGCCTGAAAGTAAGATCGACGACTTTGTGGCGAACTACAATTATATCGGCAATCTCCAACTGTTAGAAGGCATACCCAACATTGAAAAGAAAGCTATGGACTTTGAAAAATGGCTGAAAGAAGTTGTTCCGGCCGGTGAGCTTACTGACTACAAGAAAAAGCACTTTGTACCGGATGTGGATCTGTCCTTCGCCAACTTCGATGAGTTCCTCGAAGAACGCGAAAAACTGCTTATCGAAAAGCTTCGTGATGAATTACAGTAAAAACCGCCTGACTAAGACTCATGGCGGTCTTTCGTATTGATATAACCTGAGAGGGGGGATACCGTGTCATTCTTTGATCTTTTCCGAAGAAAGCCAAGACCATCCAACAATGAAAAGCCGTCCATGCAAAATACAAAGTCAGCCGAAACAACAAAACAGCCCAAAGCAAATATATCGTCATTCATAAAGATAACGACAGAAATAATACCGTCTGCTGCAGAAGAAATTGTTCCGGCTGAAAAAAGAATGCAAAACGCCATCGCCAGCAAGCACGGATTATACCCTCATGAGGTACTGGTTCTTGATTATTCCCGTGCGTTTTACACGGAAGGCAATTCTTTTCAAGGTTTTTGGTGGTATAGGTATGGTATGAAGGATGTTGATAAATACCTCCGTTCCCTGCTTGACCGAGGATTTCTGAAAGTCGGTGATTTGCAGAGCGCCATAACATTAGAGAATGTAACAGTCCTAAAGGAAGTATTGAAAAAACATGGGCTTAAAGTAAGCGGTAAAAAAGACGAGTTAGTACAGCGCCTGATGATAGAGGTTCCTCACGATGAACTCAGCTCCCGTTTTGCCAAAAGAACATACCAGTTAACCGAACTCGGAAAGCAAGCGCTTGAAGAAGAAGGTTATGTGCCATACATACATCGTCATACGCTTGAAGATTTGGATATATGGTCGCTCAACAGAATAATCCACGAACCGCCCTATATGCCATTTCGAGATAAAATATGGGGTTATCTCAACAAGCGCAGCATAGAGCATTTTGCAGCCGGTAACTTTGGCTTATACAGAAACTGCAGGCATCATATGTCGAATTTTCTGATGGAAGAAAATAAGATAAGAGATGCACTGGGTATGTTATCAGAAGTGGTGTTTTATGATTTGAGCGGCCTTGGAAACGGCTATGATCCGAAATATCTCGACATTTTTGCCGAGCACTTCTTCCCCTATAAAGACTCGACGGTGACGATGGCGCCTGGCATTAAAAGTGCCGTTATTCATTGTCAAAAGGAGCTTAATCTATCAGATGAGGAACTCAAAACGGTAATGCTTGAACGGATGGCTCGCCTGAGCGCACCTTTTCATATTTTCACGCCGGAAGAATGTGTGGATATCGTACTTATGGAGAGTCGCGGAGAAACTGATGCATTAACAAACCTATATGCTAAGGCAAGACAGCGATTCAAGCAGCGTTTTCCGGGAAATAAATGCTAAGGTGTTCAAGAGCTTTATAACAGGCATTTGGGGGTATCGGTATGATTCTATCAGACAATGAAACAAAAATTGATATGCTGAACAATCGCGCCATCGCAAAGACAGTTGCTGAACTCATTAAAGAGTGTGACGATCGCCCTATTTCTATTGGTGTTCATGGGGACTGGGGCGCCGGTAAATCAAGCATCTTGGCAATGGTTGAAGATGAGCTTTTAGCACAAAAAGACGGTATAGAGTGCATTAGATTCAACGGCTGGAAGCATCAAGGCTTCGAAGATGCCAAGATTGCTTTGATGAGTGCAATTGTTTCGGAATTGGTAGAAAAACGAAAACCCTCTGCAGAGGCAAAAGTCATATTAAAAAAGCTGTGGAAGAACATCAATTGGCTCAGTGTGGCAAAAGCCGCAGGCAGCGTAGCTTTTTCTGCCGCTACGGGTATCCCCCCTATTGGCTTATTAACCAACATAATGGGGAATTTGAAAGGTTCAGTATCTGATAAAGAAAAAGTAGCAACTGCTATAGAGAGTGTAGGCCAATATCTCACGGATGCCAAGGTGTTTGAAGACAATTCTCTGGCAAAAGAATTCTCCGAATTTCAAAAATCGTTTGCTGAGCTGTTAGAAGAATCAAAGATAAAAAAACTGGTTGTTCTTATTGACGATCTGGACAGATGTCTGCCCAAGGTCACAATTGAAACATTGGAGGCTGTTCGCCTGTTTATGTTCTCCAAGTCCACAGCCTTCGTTATAGCCGCAGATGAAGCTATGATTGAGTATGCGGTACGCAATCACTTCCCTGATCTGCCTGATGACGGCGACATCCGGACGGGGTTTGAATACTCGAAGCGTTACTTAGAAAAATTGATTCAAGTGCCGTTTCGTATCCCCGCGCTAGGCGAAATTGAGTCCGGAATGTACATAACTCTACTTCTGATAGGGTCATGTTTAAAAGAGGATAGCGCAGAGTTTAATAAGCTATTAACGGTCGCGATTGATAAAATGAAGAAGCCGTGGGAAAATTTAGGCTTTACAATTGAACAACTTAAGGAAGCTCTTGGAGATAAATTTGCATCAGTAACAAATGAAATAACCGTATCAAACCAGATAGCGGATATATTGGCGAGGAACACTCAAGGTAATCCGCGAAAAATCAAGCGTTTTATCAACATGTTGCTGCTACGGGATAAAATTGCTGAAGCAAGAGGTTTTGGAGATTCCATTCACATCCCCATTTTGGCTAAAATGATGCTCGCGGAATATTTCTTCGTCGAAGAATATAAGAAAATAGCCGCTTTAACAGATGATAACGGAAAGTGTGATTTGCTTCACGCCTTTGAAATACAGCTCCTGGAACCTACAATAAAAGTGGAAACATCGGCTGAGGATGCGGAAAAACCAAAATCAGAAAAAACGCAAACCCTGGCTGTGGTGCCTAAGCCTGAAAAAAACAAAGACTTAGAACCATGGGAAAATAATGCGGATTTTACCGCATGGGTATCCAGTAACCCCTTATTGGGTGAAATTGACTTACGTCCATACTTTTTTGCCAGTAAAGAAAAAGAAGACTTTTTCTTTGATCAGGTTAAATCCGATCAGTTACGAATTCTCATTAGCAAGCTCATGGGCGGTACAATGAATATAGCAAGTGCCAATGACGAGATTAAGGCATTGTCTTCTGCAGATGCCAGGAAGGTCTTTGAGGTTCTATCATCAAAGATTCTTAAGAATGGAGATATTGCTATGATGCCGAAAGGTATTGAAGGCATCAAGGCGCTTGTTTCACACCATTGCGATTTAGAGCCATCCTTAGTTGCATTAATCGAAACGTTTGATTGTAAGAGAGTTGGAGTTTGGATTTGCAGCGGATGGGATAAATGCATAACCACCGAAAATTCGAAATCACGCTTAGATAAGTATTATGAAAGCCTGTCAAAAGAGGGTATTGGCTTGGTAAAGGCGGCTTTGAATAATACGAGGAAGTGAGGGCCGAAAAATGGGAACATCATCAAGTAACCGTGGACAAAACGGCAATACGCCGCTGGTACCTTCCTGGTTGGGTGATAATGATGGCGATCAACAGCCAGGACAACCACAGCCAGGACAACCTCAACCAGCGCAGCCCCAACCGGCACAACCTCAGCCGGCTGACCCCAAACGCTTTTCAGTTCCTCGCAGTAATTTTACGCGATATGTAAATAGCGGTGGCAGTAAAGGCGGAAGTTTACATCGGGCTACGTCTAATTACGTTCGGCACTCACTGGGGGGATCACAAAACGCGACTACCCGGTTGGGTTCGGCACGAAACAGCACTGCCCGCTTGGTTTCCATATTCAGCAGTTTCGTAAATCGCGGCGTAGCGGAAACAAGCAGAGATTATAAGCTTGGGGATATTATTGGGAAAAGTGCGTCTGATGTTTTGCTCCGTATAATGGACTTTGTTTGTCCTGACGGTGGGAGCACTGATGAAGGAATTGCCAGAAACTCTTATATCGAAGCGCTTTCCACATTACCTGATTGGGAGGACAAGACGATTGAATCTCTCACCCCTCCTGAATTTCTTGCTTTTACGGAAATCTATATGGCAAATGTTATTGAGGAAAGGCTTGTAAATGACATCGGGAACAAATTATTCGCTTTGCCCAAGGATGTCGCTCAAGTCGAGAGCCTTCAAGGGCAACTCAAAGACTACATAAAGGGAGCGGTTTCGGATGCGCTTTCCAAGCTGAATATAGATATCCGTTCCATAGATACATCGCAAACAAAAGCCATAGTAGATTCTATCTATCGTACTGCTTATGATATTCTATCTGGACTGGAGGAATAACATATGACTAAATACCTTCTTGCTGGTGATTATGATTACAAAGAAGTCCAATCTTCGAAAAAAGAAGATTACATGAAGGTTACCATACCATTCAAGGCTAATGATAATTCCCTTCGGTTTGGTATAGGCCATGCTCTGGAAAAACTTAATGAGAATAGTATATATCCAACCGAAGACGGCATTGATATTCTCAGCCTCGCAGGTTTGATCTATCTTGCTGATACTAGAATTTCACGAAGTTTCCATTCGCAGGACAGTTGGACAAGAGAAATCGGCATTGAAATACCGGTTTTTCACCTTGAAAAGTGGGTGCCTCTTGGAGAATTGTTTACGAGGATGCTCAATTTTCTGACGGGTGACCGTTGGATAATATCGTTCAGAAAAAGAGATGAAGCGCTTTCGGGGAAACCTAAAGATGATGCTAAACCGCCGGAATTTGATGCGGTTACTCTTTTTTCTGGTGGGATGGATAGTTTAATCAGCACAATTAATCATCTCGAAAACCATAATAAAATAGCCCTTATAAGCCATGCCGGAGACGGATATACAAAAAACGCCCAAAACAAGCTGTTGAGTTGTTTCCGAGAAAAATACCCTGATATTTATCCGCTATATCTCGATCTGTGGATGGTCTTCGAGAAAAATATGATCCCTGGTGCAGGAATAGAAAACTCAACGAGAAGCCGATCATTTCTATTTATTGCTTTTGGTATCTTTGCCATGAGTGGAATGAAGGGAGTATCAATCTTGCAAGTACCAGAAAACGGGTTGATAGCATTGAATGTTCCGTTGGACGAACTACGCACTGGTTCCCATAGCACACGGACGACACACCCCTTTTACTTGGATTCATGGAATCAGGTGTTGAAAGGCTTAGGACTTGAGTTCTCTGTTCAAAATCCATACTGGAATAGAACAAAAGGAGAAATGGCTGACGAGTGTTTGAACAAAGAATTTCTCCAGCAAGTGATACCAGATTCAATTTCCTGTTCTTCTCCGCATAAAGCTCGTTGGAGTGGTTCTGCTCCTCAACACTGCGGTTATTGTGTTCCTTGCCTAATCCGCAGGGCTGCAATGAATAAGGCTTTCAGGGAAGAAAAGGACTGTACTCCTTATTTAATAGACAGTGTTTCAGAAATAGCTGTCAATCATGCAAAAGGAAAAGGAGTACAACTTCGTTCTTTTCAAATTGCTATTAAAAAAATTAAAGAGCAACCACAACTGGCAAAAATTCTGATACACAAGAGCGGTCCTCTTCCTGGCGATAGCGCTTATCTGAGAGAGTTATCGGAAGTATATCGGAGGGGGCTATTGGAAGTTGATGATTTCATAATAAAAAATTCCGAAAGTGAGAGGAATACACAAGAAGGAGTATAAAGGAGATATAGTGTGGTGACCGGTTATGGAAATTTATGATATGCACTGCCATGTAGATTTGATGCAATCCATGCATGAATTCTGCAAAGCGGCTCTGGAAGAGAGGATCAATCTATTGGCGATGACAACAACGCCAAAGGCGTTTGAGATCGAAAAGGAAAGGCTCGGGAATTTCTCTAACGTTCAAGTCGCCTTGGGGCTACATCCGCAACTTGTTTTCAATAGATTCCAAGAACTTGCTCTCATTGAAAAATATATACACACAACAAAATTCGTTGGTGAGATTGGTTTGGATTTTAACAAGCAGTTCTATCATTCCAAGGAACGCCAGATAGATGTGTTCTCACAAATCATTGAGTGGTGTCAAAGATCACCCATGAAAATTATATCAATACATTCTGTTCGATCGGATAAAGATGTACTGGATATTTTAGAAAAATATGATTGTACTAAACATAATAAATGTATCTTGCATTGGTATTCTGGAACATTAAAACAGCTGGATAGAGCTATAGATCTTGGCTGCTTTTTCTCAGCCAATGAGTATATGCTTAATTCTCCAAACGGGCAGTCGATATTACAGAGAATTCCTGTCGAGCGATTATTATTAGAATCTGATGCTCCGTTCATATCAGATATTAAAACGGTTGAGCAACTCAAACGAAGCTTGACTTACTGTCTTAATAACCTAAGTGTAATAAAGGGAAACGAAGTATCGAATTGCATTTTTGAAACAAGCCGTCGATTACTTAAAAGCTATAGATGATAAGAGATTGTAACGAATAAAGCCTTCAAGAGGCCAACACGCTTTTGAAGGTCTTATTCGACACAATTTACTTTACCAACATAGATGCTTAAGTGGAAGCCTTCCTTTCGCAAAACCGGGATTCCTGGATTGCGGCTTATTGCAATACGTATAAGTTCTTTGGCGGTGTTAACCGAATTTTGGTTCCTGATAATCTGAAAACCGGCGTGGAAAAAGCCACCTGGTCCTCTCGGAGATAAACAAAACCTATAATGGCAGAACACTATGGAACTGCCGTTATTCCGGCACGGGTCGGAAAGCCCAGGGACAAGCCCAATAGCGAAGAGTCTGTTAAGATTATCTCTACATGAATTAGTGCCGCTCTGCGCAACCAGAGATTCTTTAGTCTTGCAGAACTTAATGATGCCAATAGAAAAAAGTTGGCGGCATATAACAGTCAGCCTTTTCAAGGGAAGGAGGGCAGTAGACTCACCGTCTTTCTTGAGGAAGAGAAGCCGTTGCTGTTACCATTGCCCGCCGCCCCGTGGTTCCCTTTTTCCGGAACAGTAGTTCCCACTTACCGGAGCGGTGGTGTAAAACCGTCCGGATTATTCAGTTAGCATTATAAAAGGATAGATTTGTATTATTTTTGGTCGTAAGATATTAACGTGCTTTCTGATGATGAGAGAAGGAAGAGTAAATGAATTTAAACACACTATTGAATGAATAAAACGACCAATGACAATCACCGTATCCGAGACTAGATAAGTAAATACGAGAAAAACAAATTTTAAGCGGCACATATGATATAATTTAAAAAAACAAGCTAAAAAACAAAAAAAACAAAATGTAAGTGATTCGGGTAAAACATTCTCAAGGTGAATAACGTGGCGGTAAGAAGCTCTGGAAGCTGATTATCGGCAAAAAGATGAAAAAGAAAGATTTAAAGTCTGCAGCAGGCGTCAGATCCAGCTTTATCACAAAACTTGGGCGTGATGAGCCTGTACGACTGTGCTTATGAAAATATGCGCTGCTCTGCAGTGCGATATTGGCGATATCATGGAAATCATTCCTGACGAACCGAAAAGGATGTGACCACCGTGAGGGAATAATGCCGTCGGTTTACCTGATCAGCAGAGAAAAGTACAATTATTAGAATATGGAGAAGAGGAGGCAAATTTTGAAGACTATTTGCTTGCCGCCGTATGCACCGACACTTATTGAGTCTACTCGTGCTATCGGCTATACACTAGAATCGGCAATTGCCGACATTGTAGATAACAGTGTCTCAGCATCGGCTTCGTGTGCTGAAATCTTCTTCTTTCCGATTGGGGATTCATACATAGCAATACTGGACAACGGCTGCGGAATGAATGCTGGTGAGCTTGAAACTGCTATGCGCTATGGCAGCCAGAATCCGAATGACAAACGGGCGGCCACAGACTTAGGGCGTTTTGGGCTGGGTTTAAAAACAGCTTCTTTGTCACAGTGCCGCACATTGACAGTCGCCAGCAAAAAAGACGGCAACATTGAAGTCCGCCGCTGGGATATTGACTATGTAGTCAAGACTGGGGAGTGGTCGCTCATTGTGTTGGAAACCGAAGAAGAAATTAACGCAGTACCCCGCATCGATAACTTGCGTGAATTTGAAAGCGGCACATTGGTTGTGTGGCAGAATCTTGACAGGCTCAAAGTCGGCGAATTGAATTTTGACTGCTCTATGGGCAGAAAGATGGATGATGTCCGTGCCCACCTCTCTCTGGTGTTCCATCGATACCTTAGCGGAGAAACCGGGCTGAAGAAGCTGCAGATTAAAATGAACGGAACTGCTATTGATTACGCCGACCCTTTTCTGACACGCAGGAACACACAGGTAATGGCTGATGAGGAGTTGTTTATTGAGGACGCAAAAGTCGTTGTCCGTCCATACATACTCCCCCACATCTCAAACTTATCCGCCGATGAGATAGATAAACTTGGGGGCAAAGAGGGATTGCGGAAAAGCCAAGGGTTTTATGTATACAGGAATAAACGCCTTTTGGTTTGGGGGACATGGTTTCGCATGATGCGGCAGAGTGAGCTTTCCAAGCTGGCTCGGATTCAGGTCGACATACCAAATGATCTGGACAGCCTTTGGACGCTTGATATTAAAAAATCAACGGCTGTTCCCCCGGAGATCGTCAGAAACAATCTGGAATCCATTATTGAGCGGATGGCAGAGCGCAGCAAGCAGACGTGGGTATTCAGAGGGAAAAAGGAAACGAATGACTCTGTTGTTCACATTTGGCAGCGGTTTAAGGGAACACAAGGCGGCTTTTTCTACGGCATTAACCGTGACCACCCTTTGGTAGAGATGTTCTTGGATGCACCGCCGCAAATAAGGCGGAATGTCGAAGCATTATTAAAGGCTATTGAAAACGGGATTCCGCTTAATCAGCTATACCTCGACTTAACATCAGAAAAGCCGCTTGAGAATGAAACCGAGGTCACGGCGAATGAAATAGAAAGCATGCTGAAATTGCTTATTGACCAGATGCCTTCAGTTGCAGCTAAAAGAGAGTTGCTGGACAGGCTTTCTGTGTCCGATCCATTTGTAAATTATCCTAAAATTATTGAGAGGTACCAAAATGGAGGCGATTTATAATGGCTGTAACTAATGTTGAGCAATTGGAGGGCATGATTTCCTCAAACATAAATACGCAGTTCAAGGAAGTTCCTCCTAGCGAAGCGGAATTTGACAGGATAGCTGACACACTCAGACAGTCACTTGCCTCGTTTTGCCCAGTGACGGATGACGAGTTTGAGGACTTGAAGCGAAGGCTCAAAGCCAACATAGTCGTCGTCATGGATATTGGTGTGGTGATTAAAGATGACAAACGGCCGCATCAATCTTGGCTCCCGTCACGGCGTTCTGAGCTCGACTTCTTCTTTTGGAACAGATATAAAAAGTATCTTGAAGAGATAAAACACTGGAATCCAAGGGTAACTGGAAATCTTGGGCGTGTTTCTGATGAGATTGTCGACCTTCTGGGGGACCCCAAAGCGAAAGATGATTTCCAGCGGCGCGGCCTTGTACTGGGTGATGTGCAATCAGGAAAAACCGCTAATTACACAGCCATCTGCAACAAGGCGGCAGACACGGGTTATAGAGTTATCATTGTGCTTGCGGGTATGATGGAAAATCTGCGCCAGCAAACGCAGGAACGGTTGGACGCAGAATTTTCTGGCAGGAAGAGCGAATATTTCCTGGACCCAACTAAGAAGGAAATCAGGAATGAACCCGTCGGCGTTGGAAGATACGGAACGAATAAACGCATTGCTTCCTTCACATCTGTAATCAAGGATTTTGATATAAATATACTGAAAAGCAACGACCTGTCGCTGCTCAGTGTGAGCGATCCTGTCGTATTTGTTGTTAAGAAGAATAAGAGTATCCTCAATAACCTCATACGGTGGCTGCGCAATAACAACACAGTCGCAGGGCAAAAAATCGATTTACCTATGCTCCTGATTGACGATGAGGCTGATAACGCTTCCGTCAACACCAAAAAGGAGGACGAAGATCCGACGGCAATCAACGAAGCGGTTCGGACACTTTTGGCGTTGTTTCGGCAAGCGTCATATTTAGGTATAACCGCAACGCCATATGCGAATATTTTCATCAATCCTGAAACCACTGACGACATGCGCGGAGATGATCTGTTCCCGCGGGATTTCATTTACTCCCTGGCACCGCCGTCGAACTATATTGGGTCAGATAGTATCTTTGGCGTGGAAGCACCTTTCAGGGAAGCTCTTGAAGAATTACACCCGCAAGAAATGGATGCCTTTTTCCCGTTCAGCCATAAAAAAGGGCATCCGGTCACCGAGTTGCCTCCGAGCATGAAAGAAGCTATGGCGTATTTCCTGCTTATAAACGGCATTCGTGATGTGCGCGGAGATTACAAGGCTCACCGTTCCATGATGATTCATGTCAGCAGATTTACGGATGTTCAAAACCAAATCCGCGATCTGGCAACTGAGTGGATTTTGCAAATGCGTTCTGATTTACAAAACTACTCGCGTTTGTCTGAAAAAGAAAGCAGTAAAATACCTGGCATTGCCTACTTGAAAGCTGTCTGGGACAAGCATTTTCTAGGTGAAAAAGCTGGTGTGCCGGGTAATCCTATGCCATGGCACATGTTCCTTTCGGAGTATTTGTTTAAGGCTGCAGCACCGATAGATGTACGGGCGGTCAACCAGCAGAGCGGCTCCACAAGCCTTGATTACTTCAATCATCGCGAGGATGGTCTGCGTGTTATCGCAGTGGGCGGCAACAGCCTGTCCAGAGGGTTAACACTTGAAGGGTTATGCGTAAGCTATTTCTACCGAAAATCCCAAATGTACGATACATTACTACAAATGGGGCGATGGTTTGGTTACCGTCCCGGATACGATGACCTGTTCAAGATTTGGATAAGCGTAGAGGCCATCGACTGGTACGGATACATAACGGCAGCGGCGGAAGAGCTTAAGCTCGAAATTGCACGGATGAAGAACGCCAACCTCACACCGCTGGAGTTCGGGCTGAAGGTTCGGCAAGACCCAGCTTCCCTAATCGTCACCGCAAGAAACAAGATGCGGGCAGGTACGATGGTAAAACGCCCTGTTACAGTTTCCGGGCGCTTGCTGGAAACTCCGCGGCTAAAAGCCGACGCTGCATCTCTGAAAGCCAATGAGGATGTATTCAAGGAATTTGTCCGTCGGCTGGATACCATAGGACAGCGGACTGCTCGGGAAGACGCACGCTATTTCTGGGAGGGCATTAATAAAGACGAAGTCGAGCAGCTTCTCCGTGATTTCAAAACTCACCCGTGGCATCTCTCGTTCCAGGGACAAGCACTTGCAGACTTTATCAGAGACAAAATGGGCAATGCCTCATGGGATGTTGTTATTGCCGAAGGTTCCGTAGAAAATTCCTATACAGAGTTGTATTGCGGCACTGAACAGCTGCCGATGAAACCAGAAAAACGCACCATTATTGCGACGCGAGAGCAAATCAGTATCAGCGGAACGAAGGTGCGTGTAGGCGCCGGCGGCGCAACAAAGCTAGGGTTAACGAAAGAGCAGCGGGAGGAAGCTGAAGCTGCATTCAGGCGGGACCACACCGGCAAACTGCACGTTTCCGACAGCGCTTACTTAATTGAAGGTCGTGCGCCCATTTTGATGCTGCACGTTATAGCCGTTGACCGGAACGGCACCGATAAAAACGGCAAGGTGCGGACACAAATTGTAGAGGGCTGCCAAGTGCCGGATTTCCTTTTTGCGCTGGGTGCGGGCTTCCCGTTGACAGGGCTGCCCGAAGAAACAGCAAGTTATATGGTTAATATGGTTGAACTAAGCAGTTACTATGATTCCGAGGAGGATAACGACGAATGAGAACAACGCCTGAAATCCTCCAAAGGCAATGGAACAGCATCGACTACAAGGACGGCGGGTTCTTGCAGATTGATACCCAGCACCCGCTTGAATGGCACATTGGTTATCAGTCAATTAGCCAGAAAACCCTGTTACTTGTTTGTACCACGGATATTGGAACAATCGAATCCTCAAAATCTATGTCGGTAACCCGCCGCAAGAGGGAGACCGATAACCGCTGGACGCTTTCGTTTGAACTTCTCCGTAACGAACAAGAAGGTGTTTTTGCCATCCTTTGCTCTGATATTATTGAGCACTCACGTTCGGCATCAAATGAAAAAGAATCATTGGCACTGGTCATCAGCCGCTACAAGCAATGGAGCCGGTTACTGGAATCACAAAGAAGAGGATTGATGGACGAAAATAGCCGGAAGGGATTGCTTGGTGAACTCCTGTTTTTACAGGAACAAATTGAAGAAAGAGATTCCGCCTTGGCTGCAATACAGGGCTGGGTAGGCGCGGACGGCGCTGACCAAGATTTCATATATGAAGATGGCTGGCACGAAGTAAAAAGCGTTGGCGCCTCTGCAACGGCCGTAACTATTTCTTCACTTGAGCAGCTTGACTGCGCCGGTGAAGGTGAACTTGCAGTAATGCGTATTGACAAGGCCGCTCTAGATAAGGCGGGTGCATTATCACTTAACGATGCGGTACGGCAGATCAGCATCAAGTTAACTGACGCCACAGATGCGCTGGACTTATTTCGCTTAAAACTGAGTGCATACGGTTATATCGATTTACAGGAATATTCTGAACAGAAATATTACTGCTCCGGTTTGCAACGGTACGGCGTGAATGACACATTCCCAAGGCTCATAAGGCGAAACGTTCCAACACAAGTTGAATCTTTGCATTACGAATTAAGCCTGTCCTCGCTGGCAGACTGGCTGAAAGGGTGAACCATATGGACGCACAGGAATTCCGAAAAGATTTTATAGAAGGAGTTAAAGCCGAGGCGGCAGCCACCGGCGAGGGTTCCAGCGCGTCATTCGTGAGTGCTTTTGCTCAGTATCTGCAGGAAGCAGAATTCCTTATGGACTTCACCGCTGCCTACTTTGAGGGGACAGGAAAGCGCAACCGAAAGCTGCGTGTTGACGGATATGTTTACGATGAGTTTGACAAAACCATGAGCCTGATAATCGCCGACTATGATGCTTCTGAAAGTGAGCGGGTGCTTGCCAGAACTCAGGCCCGACAATTGCAGGAACGGTTAAGTGCTTTTGTAGACCACGCACTGAATTCCACCCTTCACCGTGAAGTTGAGATGAGCAGACCCTGCTCTGACTTAGTGGACTTACTGCGCGAAAAACGCCGGGAAATCCGCAAATATCAGCTTTTGATATTTACGACGGCCATCATCAGCGCCACAATAACCAAACTCGAGTCCGCTGATATTGATGGGGTTTCCTCCGAGTGCCAAATATGGAATATTGACCGCTTATTCAAAGTCTGCGGTTCAGACACGGGACGGCACATCATTGAGATTGACTTCAAAGAGCATTCCGAGCATGGCATCCCTTGCGTGGAGGCAAGCGGTACCGCAACAAAAGACTTTAAGAGTTACCTGTGCATTATCCCCGGTGCCCTGCTGGCGGATATTTATGACAAATACGGGAGCGGTTTGCTGGAAGGCAATGTACGGTCGTTTCTTTCCACTAAAGTAGCAGTAAACAAAAAAATACGCGCTACTATTCTGCAATACCCTGAAAGGTTTTTCGCTTACAACAACGGTATTTCTGCTACCGCAATGGATATTCAAATCGAATCCGCTCCACAGGGGCAGTTTCTTGTCTCTGTAAGGGATTTTCAGATAATTAACGGCGGTCAGACTACTGCGTCTCTGTCAAATGCGAGGTTCCGTGATAAAGCCGACCTTAGCACCATCTTTGTGCAAATGAAGCTTACAGTAATTGAGAGGACACTGGAAGAGGAGGCAACCGAGCTTGTTCAGAACATTTCACGTTCCTCTAACAGCCAAAACAAAGTCAGCGATGCCGATTTCTTCTCAACGCATCCATATCATGTCCGTATGGAGAGATTTTCTCAGCGTCTGTACGCAAGAGCGGTTGGCGGTCTTCAGCACGAAACGAAGTGGTTTTACGAGCGGGCGCGCGGGCAGTATCTGCAGAAACAGATGCGGATGACTGCTGGCGAGAAAAAGAAGTTCCTGCTCCAGAATCCGAAGAATCAGCTTATAACGAAAACCGACCTTGCAAAGGTTCGGAACACTTGGAGGGGTTTGCCCCATACTGTAAGCCGTGGTGCGCAAACTAATTTTGCCGAGTTTGCGAAAACGACAAGTGACGAGTGGGAAGCATCTGATGACGGGCTTGTTTTCAACGAAAAGTATTTTCAAGAAAGCGTTGCTTTAGTCCTGATATTTAGGTATAGTGAACTGATGGTGACACATCAGCCATGGTATTCACAAGGTTATCGTGCCAATATTGTAACCTATACCATTGCTCTTTTTCATATGCTTATACAGAAACAGTTTCCGGGAATGGATTTGGATTTGATGAATATCTGGACACGTCAAAACGTCCCGGATGCTGTTGCCAATGCTCTGACCGAATTGTCTGAACTTGTTTATGATAAGCTGACCGACCCGCAAAGAGGAGTTGAAAACGTTACCCAGTGGTGCAAACAAGAAGGGTGCTGGAGAAACGTTCAAAGTATCGATTACAGATTATCACCTGAAATTGAGGCGTGCCTCATTGGACGAGAAGAGCGAAAAGCCGCTGAAAGGGAAGCTAAAGCTGACCAGCGGATAGTTTCGGATGCAGAAATTATGACTAAGATTGTAGAACTTTCTCAGGTGCAATGGCAAAATGCTCTGAGTTTTGCCACGGGCAGGCGGATGATTACGCCAGATGAACACACTGCCCTGCGAATTGCATGTCAGATACCTCAAAAAATGCCAACTCCGATCCAATGCAAAAGACTTCTTTCTGTACTGGAACGGTTACAGGAGGAGGGATTTAAGCTATGAGTCCTGACGCAGAATCAAAGTACAGCGTTGTTGATTTGTTTGCCGGTGCAGGCGGGCTTAGCTATGGGTTTCTTCAAACAGGCAGATTCTCCATAAAGGCAGCCTTTGAGAACAACCACAATGCACAGAAAACTTATAAGCGTAACCACGGAAATACTGCGGTTTATAATGACGTTGCCGACGCCCTTAGCGATGACGTAAAAGTGAAACTCGGCAAAGTAGATGTTGTCATCGGAGGACCACCGTGCCAAGGGTTTTCTAATGCAAATCGGCAGAAGAACCATGCTATCAGTCAGAATAACTCGCTTGTAAAGAAGTTCGTTCAGGTCGTACTTCATCTGAACCCGATGGCGTTCGTAATGGAGAATGTGAGCATGCTGCAGTCGGATGTTCACCGTTTTTATGTAGATAAAACCGATGCGGAAACCATAGAAAAATACAGCATTAAAACCACCCCCTCGGAGATTCAGCTTCTTGACTCAGAGTTCATATTTCCGGGCGTTGCTGACATTGCAAGAAACATGACACGGATTTCAAGTTATCTTTGGAAAGAGAACGACTATTTATCGCTCAATGTAGTATTCAAAACACGCAATAATCCCAAAAAGTTATGTGCTTCGTTGGAAAAACACAAAAAAAGGCTTCTTGCACTCGCGAACAACCTTGTTGCGGCATTTGATGAAAACGACTCTATTTTGAAACACTCATATGCTGCAGGTGTGGCAATACAAAGTTATTTTACCGCTACTGCAACCTACGAGGCCGCCGAAAAACTTTGCAGGGCGATCATGCCGGCAATTATGCTGCAACGAATGCTCTCAAAGGCAAAGGAAATAATGGATAACCGTATCGTGGTTGACCACTATTCAACCGAGAACGGTCTTGTTGCCCATGTCACTTCTATGGCGGTGATAGACTATATTGAATCCATTCTGGGAGCCACAAGCACAGGATACAGCATAAATTATGGTGTTTTACCGGCCGTTGCCTTTGGTGCGCCTCAAAAGCGGATGCGCTTTGTTCTCATCGGTGTAAAAAAGTCCATATGTGATGATGTTAAGCTTCTAACCGGCACATTCACTGAAGCAAACTATCGTACGGTTAAAGATGCGATTAAGGATTTAGAGGAAATTGAGACGGCAACTGAGGTGTCTGACGGAGACCAAGGAGTACAGTTACCTGACGCTCCGAAAGACATAAGTGAGCTTGGAAAACAACTGCGCGATTCAAAAAATCTTTGCAATCATGTTTCTACGGCAACAACCTCAGACGCACTGGAACGGTTTATGGCGATTAAGCCAGGAGACAATTTCCACAGCTTGCCGCCAGAACTTAAAACCACTTACTCTGATACGGAGCGCACACAAAAAACCATTTATCTGCGTTTAAAATACGACGAACCATCCGGCACAGTTGTCAATGTCCGGAAATCTATGTGGATTCATCCAGTGAAGCATCGCGCCCTCAGTATACGAGAAGCAGCGCGTTTGCAGACTTTCCCCGATAGTTTCGTGTTCTGCGGAACCAAGGATTCACAATACCAGCAGGTAGGCAATGCAGTGCCTCCGATGCTAGCAAAGGCAATAGCAGAGCATCTGTGCGGATATTTGGATTGTGGAAGCAAATAGCATGATCCGAGAGGAACCATTTCGGAGGCAGTCATATGGCGGATACACATTCTAAAGAAACCAGAAGCTACAATATGTCACACATCAGAAGCCGGAACACACAACCGGAGACAATGGTGCGAAAGTTCCTGTTTTCTAAAGGACTGAGGTTCAGAAAAAATGACAAAAGATACCCTGGTCATCCTGATATTCTGCTTTCGAAGTACAGAGCAGCTGTGTTCATAAACGGCTGTTTCTGGCACTGCCACGAGGGATGCTCTGATTTTGTTCTTCCAAAGTCCAATCAGGACTACTGGGAGCCAAAGCTTAGGAAAAATCGCAAACGTGATGAAGAAAACTATGCTGCCCTTAGAAAAGATGGATGGAATGTGTATATCGTCTGGGAATGTGAACTGAAAAAGGCTGCCGGGGATGAGCGACTTGAGCAACTGTATCTGCAGATAACTAAATGATTTGAAAAGGCCTGCCGCGAGATTGGTTATCGAGCCGAGTCTTTCCTGTGTTATGTGAAGTGGTAATAGTTCTGCTGCTTTTGTTTCATATATTTCTTACTCCAAACGATGACTACTCTCATTTACAGATTGGGCGTACTGGGTTGATTAAAAAAAGAGATATGAATGGAATAGAATTAGCAACAGTAATTGGCTATTCTAAAATATGCTAATAGAAAAGACATCTTCTGGACAACAGAGATATAAAAATTAAAAAAATGAAAGGCTAAAATGCTATTAGATATGGAAATTTCACCTAAATTAAATAATGACAATCCTGTGTACCCGCAGAATAGTTGGTATTTTTATTATGCGGGATATGCCGATGGATTTATCAAACATGCAATTGAGAAATACGGAAATACTTTTAAAAGTCCTGTTATCGTTGACCCCTGGAATGGATCAGGAACAACCACATTAGTGGCGAGCATGATGCATTTAACATGTTATGGGTTTGATATAAATCCAGCTATGATTCTCATAGCTAAAGCAAAACTATATAATGCTAAAATGTTGGATATAGAAGAAATGAAGATTCAGTTATCATTAATTATACCAACGCAACTATCAAATGAAGAATATTCAGAAGATCCTTTGAATAACTGGTTTACGTTAGAGTCTTTATCAATAATTCGGAATATTGAGGAAGTGATACAGAACATTACTGGCTTTAAGCAAAATGATAGGAAACTTATACGTATTAAAGGGCTATGTAATATTGAGACATTAAGTTATGAAATGTCTTTTTATTATTTGGCATTGTTTACCACTATTAAACAATTTACAAAAGTTTTTGTTGGTTCAAATCCAACTTGGATTAAATCTAAAAATATTGAGAAGTTAAATATTGATTCATCAGAGCTAGTTAAGCTCTATTTAAGTAATATTGAAAGTATGAAAACTGACTGCTCAGAAGGCGTTGATCTCCAAAAGATATATTTGTCTATTGGGGACTCGAAAAGCATCCCACTAAAAAATGAAACCGCAGATATGGTTATCACTTCTCCTCCGTATTGCACCAGAATTGATTATGCTGTGTATACAAAAATTGAATTATCATTACTAGGATATAATAGCTCCGATATCCAGAATTTGCGTAGGGAGATGATTGGGACACCTACGATTAGAAAAGGAATAGATTACTCAAAACCCCCTCAACATATTCAGTTTTTGGAAGTATCAAATAGTTGTTTAAATACGATGGAACAAATTTTAACACACCAAAGTAAGGCAGCAAAGAGTTACTATTATAAAACATTCATTCAATACTTTATTGGAATGTATGAATCGGTGAAAGAGATATATAGGATACTCAATAAAAACGGAATTGCAATTATAGTAGTCCAAGACTCGTGGTTTAAAGATGTTTATGTAGATGTACCCGGAATTGTCATAGAATTTGCTCAGTCTTGCGGCTTTTCAATAATAGAAAAAAACGACTATGAAGTAAGAAATAATATGAATTATATAAATACAAAAAGTAGGGGATATAAAAAGTCAAAAAGATCCGTTGAATCGGTAATTACTTTTAGGAAAGGATAGTGCAAATGGAGAATAATTTAACTGCGATTATTGATGAGAGAATAAAAGAATTAAAAATCACCTCACTTGATATTTCATTTAATGAGTTAGCTGATATGTACAAAAATGATGAGTTGATAATAACTCCAAACTATCAAAGAACATTTAGGTGGGACATTTCAAGGCAGTCAAGATTTGTTGAATCGTTACTATTAGAAATGCCTATTCCACCAATTTATGCAATAGAGATTGAAGACGGACGCTACGAATTAATTGATGGTTTGCAAAGAATATCGTCATACTTAAACTATAGAGGTTTACTAAAGGAACTTCCAGTTGAACCTAAAATGGCTTCTGATGTGTTGATTGAAGATGTTGATGAAAATGATGAAGTCTTAGAGGATGAAGAAGATACTGCTGCAGATGTTGAAAGGGGATTTGCTTTAAGCGGGTGTGATATAATTCCAGAATTAAATGGAAAGCGTTTCGATGATTTACCGGCAAGCATGAAAATAAAAGCTAAAAGATCTTTTGTTCGAATGGATGTTTTACGCAAGGGAATAAATCCTCAGTTAAAATACCATATGTTCAAGCGGTTAAATACTGGAGGTGAAAAATTATCTTATCAAGAACTTCGGAATTGCTCAATTAGATTGATAGATAACAAATTCATTGATTTCATTAATGATTTAGCAAGCAATGCAGATTTTTTGCAAACATTAGCATATGTAAGTAAAAATCAAAAAAAGAAAAAGTTTGCAGAAGAACTTGTATTGCGTTTTTTTGCACTGAAGAATAAGTTTTCATCGTTTTCTCACAATGTAGATTCATTCTTAACAGAATACATGGAGGAAATATCCATGGGCGATACTTTACATGAACCTAAATTCAACTATTTTAAGGAAAAAGAGGTCTTTGAAAATACCTTTAGAATATTAAATAATTCTCTCGGAAAAGAAGCTTTTGCAGTATATAAAAATAATTCTCAGAAGCTTTCTGGATTCAATGTTTATCAATATGAAGCAATTACAACAGGTATGCAATCAATATATGAGGAACTTGTAAATGGTAGCTACCCTATTAGCAAATTTACTGAAAAAATCAAAGAAGCTAAAATGGATAAAACTTTTAAATTATACACTGTAGGTGGAGGAAAAAATTCTTCGGGTGTTTTGATGAATCGATATCAATTCATTGTTAACAAATTAGGTGAATGAATATGACGTTTTCTGAACTATGTGAAAATATACTGGAAGAGCTTGAAATTGAATATAGTAATCGAATAAGTGAACTCGTAGAATACGAAAACTTTATGGCCACATACTCTCAAAATGAAGTGTTTAATGAAAATTACAGAAAGATGTTAACTATTATGTTATATTCGTATTTTGAGGGTTTTTGCAAACAGTCTTTGTTAATCTATGTGGACTACTTAAATAGAACTAATGAATTAGTGTCTAGAATAAAACATGGATTAGCAGCTGCAACAATTGAGAAGAGCTTTGTAAATCTTGCTAATTCAAATCATAAGCCTGTTGATTTAGGAGAAAGAGCGCTGAAAGAAGATGGGATTTTGCAATTATATGGACGTAGGAGGGAATTCTTTTCTGAGTATGTTGATATTGTAGGGAAGACATTATGTATACCGGACGGAGTGGTTGATACAGAATCTAACTTAAAGTCTAGTGTTCTAAAGAAATTGCTTTATAAATTGGAGATTGATTTTTCTATTGTTGATGATTTCCAAACAGACATTAATGAAGTTGTTAACAAAAGAAATGCATTGGCACATGGTGACCGGACTCGTGGAGTCACATTGAATGAGTACATAAAATATAGAGAAAATGTAATTAATTTGATGGGACTATTGAAATCTACAATTTATGAAAATTTCTACTATAAGAAATATTTAAAAGAGCATGATTCAGGAACAGCTGTGTGATTGTTTAATGTCCTCCCCAGGCGACTGTTTCAGAAACATACCCTGCTGCCAAGGCCCTATCAGGTTCCAGCGGCATCTTTTTTGTATCCTCAAGGCACGTTGAAGCCATAATCCTGCTGCGCCGAAGCGGCAGAGGCGGGCTGAATAAAATGCTAAGGAAAGCGGCTAAAGGCAAAATCGCTTACATCCTTACCAAGTCAATTAGCAGAGTTTCAAGAGATACACTGGAAGTTTTGAAGATTATAAGATTTTTAAGACAGCGAGGGATCAATATGCATTTTGAAAATGAGAACCTGGATTCGATCAATGAAGATAAGGAATTTGAGATTACACTGAGGGGAATGCTGGCACAAGACGAAAGCCGAAATACCAGCGAGAATATTCAGTGGGGATTTCAACGCAAGTTTGAAAAGGGCGATATTTTTACGAAGTATAAGAATTTTATGGGATATGACTGTGTTGACGGCGAAATTGTTATTGTTCCGAAGCAGGCAGAGGTCGTCAGAAAAATGTTTGACTTGTATTTGCAGGGGCTGTCATTGGGACAAATAAAATCTTTTCTGGAATCCCAGGGGATTAAAACTGCAACTGGCAAGGGAATTTGGGATACAAAAACGATTCAGAATATGCTCAGGAATGAGAAATATAAGGGCGATACGATGTTTCAAAAGACTTTGACCAAGGATTTTATGACAGGTAAGAAAAGCAAGAATATAGGACAACGGAACAAATATTATGTTAAGAATAGCCATCCGGCTATTGTTTCTGCTGAAGTATTTGATAAGGTACAGGAGGAAATAGCTAAGCGTGCAAGGCTCGTCAGTAACGAGGATGGCACAGTAGAAACCAGCGGAAGTAAATATAACGGAAAATACATATTGGGTAATTTGCTCGTTTGCGGCGATTGCGGCACTTCTTACCGAAGGAGGCCAGAAAGAGGCAAGGTCGTCTGGAGATGTGCGATACGAATTGAAAAAGGCAAAGATGCTTGTTCACATTCCCCTACTCTGGATGAAGAATGGATACTGGATACTCTGAAGAAGGCTGTATGCACAAACGGAGTTTATAATGAAGCTATTATCAGAAATAAAGTTGACAAAATTCAGGTTTTTGATGCCTTTATTATGATTTTCCGAACAGATGGGTTTCAGGACAAAAGGTTATTCCAGAATGGTTGAACTTATGATATGCTAATAATTGTAAGTAAGAGTAGAGGGTAAAGCCTCTGCATAGATTGACTAGGGTAAATCCCAATGCTGAAGAAACAAGCTGAAAGGCTTGTTTTATGCTATGACTGTCTCTTTGACCTTGCAGCAGTGGAATGAAATATAAAAAATGCTGCGGAAAGTGATGGGGTTATAATAATGGTTATTATGCTTTTTGGTATAACGAATGTAGGAAAGACTGTAACGGGTGAGAAGCTTGCCGAAAAATTGAATTATTCTTTTTTTGATGTGGATGAAGAAATAAAAAAGAGATTTCAGACGACCTTAGAAAAATTTATGCAAGATCACCCATTTTCATATGAACGAGGTCAAATAAAGGGTAAGATATTAAGGGATTTACTGAAAGAATATAGAGATAACATCGTTATTGCAGTAAGTCCAATTTATTATGCAAGGCATTTTAACTCACTTTTAGACTTGGAACAGGTAATTGCTATTGAATTACAGGATTCAGAAGAACACATTTTTGAGAGAATGGTTTTTTCTGATGAAAATGACAATATATATAAAGATGATGCATATAAGGAAGAACATAAAGATTATTATATTAAAGATATACATGAAGATATTGTATATGCAAGAAGGATTTTTAAAAAAATAGAGAATAAGTATTTCATAAATAATCGTTCTGTAGATCAAGTTGTTGATGAATTGATGGCCATAATTCATAATATATCTATTGAATAAATATGCTCAAAAATGGAATAATCATGCAGATTAAAGCGTCGAATTCAACCGTATACAAATTGTAAGCAGTTGAAAACGAAGGTGGCGGACAACAATATATTCAAGGTGGTGGAAGTAAATTAAAAAGAAAAACGAAATCACCATTCGTTCCAGTGCTGCGGAATACCTGACATATGTGGCAGCTACTGGCGATAATCCTCAAAGTTTTGAAATGCGCTATGAAGATGAAAACATCTGGCTTACGCAGAAGATGCTGGCAACGCTATATGACGTAGAAACGAACACGATTAATTATCATATTAAAAAAATTTTTTCAGATTCTGAGCTTGAGGAGAATTCAGTTATTCGAAATTTTCGAATAACTGCGGCTGATGGCAAGCAATATAACACAATACATTATAATCTGCAAATGATTATTGCTTTGGGTTTTAAAGTGAATAATGAACGTGCTGTCCAATTCCGAAAATGGGCAAATCAGATTGTAAAGGATTACACTATCAAAGGCTTTGCTATGGATGATGAACGCCTGAAAAATGGTGGGTCTATTCTGACAGAGCAATATTTCGAAGAGCAACTCCAGCGTATTCGTGAAATCCGTCTTAGTGAGCGGAAGTTTTATCAAAAAATTACCGATATTTATGCGACTGCCATTGATTACGATGTAAATGCAAGTGCCACAAAACGTTTTTTTGCCACTGTCCAAAACAAGCTTCATTGGGCAATTCATGGACAGACTGCTTCAGAAGTTATATATACCCGTGCCGACGCAGGAAAGGAACATATGGGGCTGACAACATGGAAAGATGCACCTCATGGAAAAATCCAGAAATTCGACGTATCGGTAGCTAAAAACTACCTGAGCGAATTTGAGATGGGACAGCTGCAGCGGCTGGTTTCTGCCTATTTAGACATTGCCGAGAGTATGGCACTTCGGCATATACCTATGACCATGCAGGATTGGGAAACACGACTAAACCGCTTCATACAGGCAGCCGACCATGATGTTTTACTGGATGCAGGGAAGGTAACGGCGGAAATTGCTAAAGCTCATGCTGAAAGCGAGTTTGAGAAATACCGCATTATCCAGGACAGACTGTTTCAATCTGATTTTGATAAATTAATTGAAGATACTAAGGGCGAAAAATAATTTAAAGGCGTCGAATTCGACGCCTTTAAATGCATAATGATATCAGATACTTTCCCTCCAAGGGAGTACCAGAGGGGTACGACATCCTTTTTGTACACTCAAGGCATGTTGAGACAGTAGTATTGATGTCAAGGGTGGAGAAGTGAGCGTGTCAAAAACCCAGTAAATAAGCCATTCGTGCGATTTTGACATCCAAAGCGTAAGCCAGAAAATCATCATTTTATCGGTTCGTGGAAACAATATATAGTTGAGGTAGGTCGCAATTGTAGAATCTATTGCACTTATAACCCAAATGAATGTAGAGGATGATATTTATGGAAATCTTTGGTTTAATAGCATTTGTATTAGTTCTAGGCAATTCTTCAAAGTTTAATAAACTTGAAAGGGAAATTAAGTTTTTAAAGGAAAATCGTAGGGGGAAGAGTGAAATGACAAAACTAATAAGTGATTTAAAAGGACAAAAATGTATAATTAGATGTGAGGAGTTACATCCATTTACAGGGAAAAAAGTAAGTATTGAATGCGAAATATGTGATGTTGATAATGAATGGGTTAAGGGAACTTTCGTAGATAAAAAGGGAATTTCCAAGACCAAAATAATACGTTTAGAAAACATTTATGATATTGAATTGCTATAAACTTTCATGCGCGGCTCTCCTATTTAACTGTGAAGTATATGCAGAAAATTGCGTACTATGGTGTACCTGTTGAACGGCAAACTGAAATCCGGTCAAACTGCAGATTGTTTTCTGCTGTTTTCAGCAGCATAGCGACACTTTGATTTCAGGATGGCGCGTTATTATCAGAAAAACAGCCCTTTGCCGTCAATAATCAAATTGGAAAAACTGAACCACAATGTTAAGAACACTGTGGCTCGTTTAATCATATATACCTGTTTTTGCTTAAAGTCCGCAGAGCCTCTGCAACCGTGGCTGCATCCACGGGATTCATAAGCCTTGCCAGGTGTTCATTGTTCCAGAAATAATCACTGTAACCGGCCAGGTCACATCCGATTCCAAAAGCGGGAATGCTGATGAAACCGCCGTTTAAATATTTTCCAATGATAAAGATAAAACCGCTGCGGCTTTCAATATGTATTTCATAGTGACTTCCATGATTTTGAATGTATTTTACATATCCGTCCCATTCCTCATACTTCCGACCGAATTTTTCACGACAGTGAAAGGCTACTGGATAAAGGGAGGCAGAAATTTTTGTATTTGTCATGAGGCACCTCCTAACCTAACGCAAGGCTGTTGCTGGCAGCAAGAATGATTTCTGAGTCAATGCACTGCTTTTTCAGCTGTGCCCCAAGCATAAGAGCATTGGTTATGATGGAATTAATAATACGGGGTACTCCCTGACAGTAGCCGGCAACAGCACGGGCAGCAGCTTCATCAATGATGGAGCGGGCACCGCCAGCGGCTTCAATGCGTGAATAAATATATTCTGCTGTTTCTTCAGCCGACAGTCCGCAGTAGTTGTAATGAACCACAATACGCTGTTTTAAAGCTTCATGTACGGGCTTTTCCAGAATACTATTCATATGTGGAAGACCAACCATAATAAGAGCGAAGCAGTCCACGGAGTCATAATCCTGGTTCATAAGTAGTTTAAAATCCCGGAGGATACCGGTACTGAGATACTGGCATTCATCGACAGCTACCAAGATGGTCTTATGTTTCTCTTTTATGAGATGACGCACCCTGTCCTGAATGGCTTTGAACATCTCCGTTTTTCGCCCGCACGGTTCCAGGCCGAGCTGCATACAGAGCTGACGGTAGAACTCTGTCACGCTGATAGTGGAAAGACAGGTGTAGCTCATCTGGCATAGGTTCGGGTTAAGGCTGTCGGCAAAACAACGCAGGGCGTAAGTCTTTCCCATGCCGGGTGGTGCAGTAAAAAGTCCAATTCCTCTGGTCTTTTTCAGAAAGGAAAGCCGATTCTGCATTTCAAGATGATCCTTTGAAAGGAAGGCATCTTTTACCGGTGCAGATTTGTCAAAGGGATTAAAAGTAAGGCCGTAAAAATGTTTATACACCTTCAATATCTCCCTTCACGGAATAGTCAATGGAAGGAGTGTTTTCCCTTTTTGTACGGGAATTCTCCACCTTGTTGGTTGGGCGAACGGGATAGCGCCGCCCTTCGTACAGGATATAGGCATTCTTCATGTCATCCGGAAGAAAGCGGATTTCCACCTTCATGCGGATGAACTGCATCGGTACATCATAGGAAACAGTATCAATGGAAACCGTAGAGTCGTTATTTACTCTTCTTATGATGCGGTTCATAAAGCATTCGTCAAGCCATTCCCGGCTTTTGGGAAAGCGGATGCGGTCAAGATACCTTGAATAGCGTTCCATCGGTGTTTCGCCGATATCACGGTTGAGCGAATTGTTGCGCATCCTGACATAATCGGCCAGCAAGCGGTTTAACTGCTCAAGGGATTTGACGCTTGACGGATTAAAACCGTTGAGCCAAGTGTCCTTTATGGTACGGAATGACCTCTCTACCTTCGCTTTGGCAGCACCGTCACGAACTGGGGCGTGGATTTCAATGATGCCGAGGGAGCCAAGGATAAGTTTAAGTTGCCCATTAGAATACGGCGCACCGTGGTCTGTATAAAGCTTTCTGCAAAGACCGTAGCGTGCAATGGATTCTTTTAAAACAAGCTGGAAATTGTAGGAATTGTCATTATAGAAAAACTGCGCCCCGACAATCATCCTTGAATGGTCATCAACTATGTGGAATAAATAGGTTTTCCGTTTGACGCCGTTTTCTGTGATATAAATGCTGTGGCAGGTATCCGCCTGGTACATGTCACATGGGAATTCCTCTTCAAAGGCCTTACGGTCTTTAATGTTCGGGTTCCTTGCAGATTTGAGGTCGTTCTTTTTAATGAATCGTTGTACAGCAGATAGGGATACTTCAGAATGCTTAATAAAGCCGTCGGCAATAAGTTTTGTATAAATGAGAGTTGCATTAATGCGCGGGAACTGCTGCTTCAGTCGGAATATCTCGGCTATGGCAGTATCCGGAAGGACACGGGAGACTCCTGCATCAGAGCGTGGCTTCGGCATAAGACCGTCCATCCCATCCCTTTTATAGCAGGCCTCCCATTTTTCAAAAGTGTTATAGTTTAAAAACACCTCCCTGCCATCCGGCATTTTCAGTGGTTTTTCTGCCACCTTTTTGTAGTAAGCCGTTTTGGTGGGTTCAGTAAACAGCCCCTGGATGACAGGAGCTATGACTGCGAAGCGCAGATGAGCGATTTTCACGGCTTCGTTATAAGATTTGTCGTTAAAAGTATCGTTCACGACATAAATCACCTCCTGCCGACATCATAACAGGGGCAGGAATGGAAATGAATTCCGCTGTTATGTGAATAATGGAAATGCAAAAATTCAGCGAGGTCATACCGGTATAAACGCTAGAATAAAAGTAAGCCAGAATTAAAGAAAACGCCAGGAAAAAAGTGAGCCACTTGTAATAAAAATCC
>NZ_JAHHUL010000029.1 GCF_019008365.1 Phosphitispora fastidiosa
ATACGTGGCCCGTACGTACGGTTCTGGGAGAAGGATAAAGCCGAAGCAAATTACTTCGGCTTTACCTTACTCGATTTTGAGTTGTGAAGCATCACTTTCTATTGTGGTAAATCTATGGCAAGAAAAAAATTTTGAACCGGGAGACTTACAGACATTAGATATTCATGAAAGTAGTATTACATATTGTGGTATAAAAAAATGAAAAAAATGGTTGAAAAGAGTGGGGGGCAGTTTTATAATTAATACTAATACTTATTCTATTAGTAAGTTGTTGTGATTTTGCGAGTCACCGACAGGAGTCGGTTTTTTTTAGCAGCAGTATTTACAGAATCTTTTGATAACACTGAATTTTGTAGTGCATTCAGCTTATGCGGGAAATTATTTGCGGAGGTGACGTTGGGGCTTTTGTTTGGAAGAGTTTAGAGATAAGAAAAAAAAGAAAAGGCACATTAAGATTGTTAAGGAGGCTCTATTAATGACAACCAAAGCGAGAAAAATTATTTCCCTGTTGGTGTGTCTCGTTTTTATGATGACTCTTTTCACCGGTCCGGTATATGCCGGCAAGGGCGCCAAAGAGGGGACAAGCCCAACATCAGGGACGATAACCGGTCAGGTGACAGATTCCGCTTCCGGAACCGCTGTTGCCGGGGCTGTTGTCAGCGCTTCCGGCAGTTCAGGCATATTTACTGCTGCCGCTGACGAAACAGGAACATATTCCATATCTGAAGCGCCGGCAGGGAAGTATACGGTAACCTGCCAGGCAGACGGATACAACAGGTTTTCTGCAACAGTAAACATTAAGAATTCGAATACAAGCACACTTGATATTTCGCTTACTGAGGCTGCTCCTGTCACCGGGATATTAGCCGGAACTGTGACCGACTCAAGCACCGGGCAGCCCCTTTCCGGGGCCGCGGTGCAGACTGACAGCGGGCAGTCGGCTATCACCGGGACTGCCGGGGATTATACCCTGGAGGTTTCTCAGGGGACATATACTATGACTGCTGAAGCCGCCGGTTATAATGCTGCTTCCAAATCAGTGACCGTAAATCCTGGAGTAACCGAAACAGTTGACTTTGCTCTTGACCCGGCGTCAGCTGCTCTGAATATCGTATCACTGGCAGCTGATCCCAGAGATTTCGTTGAGGGAACAGTTGCTGTTGTAACTTTGAATGCAGTTTTTGAAGGTTCTGTGGAAGGCTGTGTATACAACTGGACCCAGGTCGGAGGACCCAGGGTGGATATTACTTCTGCCGATCTTAATATGGCTGTGGTGGATGTAAGTTCACTGGCCGTTGCGGTTGATACTGAACTTGCCTTCAAGCTGACTGTCACCGGCAGTGATGGCAACAGGGATTCACAGAAGATATCTGTATTTGTGGAACCTGCTGATATGGACCCATTTCTGGGGGAAAATGTCCAGGTTGGCGGCTCTACTACCGCTGTTGCCAAGTTCAGCCACGATGGGACAGAGTGGGTAGTCTTTAATATCGGAAGTAAACTCTGTACTACTCCAGTAGGAACTGAGGCAGGTGCGGTAAATTATATTTATGTTCCGGGATTTGTGAATGATATTGACATAGTTGATTACAATGGTGTCAGGTATGCCCTTGTCTCTATGGGCAGCGAGGGTATAGCCGTTGTAGACCTGACAAATCCGCAGAATATGGTTCAGGAGTTTAGCGTAGGCATCAATTATTATATGAGTGGACTGACCTTTACCGAAGGCGGTGGGGCTATACTATATGATAATGAGATTTCCAGTATAAATGCTCCGGTTGCCGCACTGGCAACAGATGGGACAGACCTTTTCATTGCAGACCCTGAATACGGAATCCACCGCACAGCACTAGTCAACTTGTTGGGAGCAAACGGACCGGTACTAGATGCCAGCGGAGACGGCACCCTTTTAATTGAAGCCGAACAGTTTACCCTGCAGTATGCCGGGGAAAACCCCTGGGGAGGTCCGTTGGACCTGAAGCTGTATGGAGGCAAAATCTTTGCCTGTATGGGTTCTCTGGGAATGGGAATTTTTGACCCGATAACCCTGGAACAGGTGGGCCGGTATAACCTTTATACCGATGCCGCTGTTTCTGAAGACTGGTTTGTTAATATGGACGTAAAACAGGCAGTACATACAGATAACGCCACAGGTGAAGTATATATCGACGAATTTACCGGAATGCCTGACTTCCGGCAGACCAGTTTTGAAATCCTTGAAGTAATGAAGAACGATGCGGATGCATCCACACCATGGGCTGATTTTGATCGCTACGGCAAGTTTTATTACAAGTGCCAGGGCATTGATATCGCCGAATTTAACGGCAGGACCATTGCCTACCTGGCTTACTCCCTGGGCGGACTGGTAGCTGTAGACATTACCGGATATCAGAACACCGCTCCTAATGCAGGGGCAAATGCTGACACTTTGTTTAATGCAAGGTATCTCGGATATATTCCGGCAGTTCCTGCCAACGGTCCCAAGGAACCCACCGGGGAACAGTCAGAGAGCCTGCTGCCGTATTTTGGTGCCGGGATGTTGAAGGAGTCAGGTGTGGTAGATGTTCAGGTTAGGGAAGATTATGTATATCTGACCGACCACTTTGCCGGACTGATGATAATCAAAGATGCCGGAAGTCCTGACCTCCATTGGAGGGGGGGCAGTGCTCCATACAATAATGATACCAACGGTATCATGGGAGACCACTGGCCTGACAGCGAGTTTGTAACTTCATTTGATATGTCTCCATATGACGCTCTGGATAATGAATCCATGCCCAAATGGATGTATGAAGCTCCCTGTGAGTTGGTTACTGCTGAGATTAACGGACATGGAAACAGGCTGCTGCTGATGGACAATATGTCTATTAGTACAGCCGGTGAAATTGACCTCCTTGAGTGTGCCGGCGCCGGTGGGTTTAACTTCATAGATATTGTGGACCTGGATGCACCCACCATGGAAGAAAGGTATGCGGTATCGGTATACTTCCCGCCAACAGATGAAATCGGGGCTTTTCCCGACGGGACGCCTGGTCAGACGATTTCTATCGGGCACAGCCAGGGAATTGCGGCTTCCGGAGAATATCTCTACGTAGCTGACGGGCCGCACGGCATATCGGCATGGAAGCTGGTTGACGATGAAGGCTATGCTACAGATGATGTCCACCTTGTTGCCAATACTCTTCAGGATGAATACCCTGAAATAGTAAACGGAATCAAGATTTACCCAGCTTCACACGCTACCAATGTGGTCTTTGACCCGGTTAATAACCTGGCCTGGTCAGGGAGCGCCAGCCTCGGCTTGAGGCGTGTTGACGTTTCCGGAGTGGAAAACGGTACAGGTCAGGTTGGAAATCCATTGCTTCTTCCTCTCGACCTGACCGACTGTTTTGAGCATAATGCCGAATGGGGTACTATAAAGGGACTGCAGTATCAGGACCATGCATATGACGTTGCTATCAAGGGCAATTATGCTTTTGTGGCGGATGGCAGCAACGGTCTGACTGTTTATGACTTCACCAAGGATTCCACTGACCCTGAGAGCGGTTTTGTAGCCGCCAATATTGGCGCCGGCAGCCTTAAGCCGCCATTGGGTACAGCCTCCGGAATTGCTCTCTGGGATGACCCGGAATCAGACAGGTCTTATGCTGTGCTTGCCTGCGGCCCGCGGGGCGTTGGGGTTGTTGACATTACCGATGTCAACAACATGGAGATTGTGAAGGTTTTTGAGCCTATCAAATATGAAGATGAAAAAGTAGGCGCTGCCGACGGGCAGGCCACTGATGTTAAAGTTGTCGGTGACAGGGCATATTTCAGTTATGACAGCTTTGGAGTTGTCTGTTACAACATGGCAGACCTTACCGAAGCTCTTCCCGACGGCGTATCTCCTACTGAAGTCTGGAAGAAGAGTCTTACCGGCCAGCTTCAGTATGATTACAGGCCTGTCGAAGTCAGCCGTTTCAAGCTCCAGTATGTATCGGGGTATGAAGACTGGGCAGGCGGGGCCTTCAAAATGGACTACACCCTGGTAAATGGCAAGCTTGTCTTTTATGTAGCCTTTGCGGAGGCAGGAGTGCTGAAAATTGACTGGACCGATCCGGCTAACCCGGTACTCAGGGAAGTAGCCGGAACTGTCGGAGAATGCACAGCTGTTGCCATTTCCAATGGCCGCCTCTATGCTGCCGACGGCAGTGGAGGATTAATCTTCTTTAAATAACTACATTAAAACATTATAAGACAGGGGTAGATGTGTTCCGGAAGGGGAGTGAAGCCCGCCGCAGGAATATATCTACCCTTTGTTGCTTTTCTGGTCTAATTTGGCTAACCTGTCCATAATATATCTTAAGACTATAAGGCCAACTGTTGATGGGGGTGAGTTGATGCGCTGGATTATAAGGTTCAGGCCTGGTATGGGTTTTATGCTGTGTTTTCTTGCAGTATGTGCAGCAGCAGCTGTCGGAGCCTATGTATTGGGGGAAACGTTCATAAAGATAATCAGTGAGGGCAAACCCCCTGAAAGCACGCGGGTTATAACGGTTGATTCCAGGCCTGTTGCAGCTTCCGAGGAAAAAAGCAATCTTCTGCTCGATCCTGTACCGCTGTATTATCTTCAGGTAGGTGTCTACACCGACCGGGGAGGTGCAGAGGAAGCGGTTAAACCGCTGCATGAGCTCGGATATAACCCGTATATTACCAGAAATGCGCCCTACCGAATTTGGGTCGGTGTTTTCCGCGAGCGCAAGGATACTGAACAGCTCAAGGTGGCTCTAAAGGAACAGGGATATGGAAGTTTTACCGGCGCAGTTGTAATAAATGGCGAAAACCTGCTGTACGGGCAAGAAAGGGAAAGATTGATTAAAGAAATCGGTCCCGCGTTAGAGGCTTATACGGCATGGTTGAAGGAGAGTGTGGCAGTACTTCCTTCAGAATCCCCGGAAGCCCTGGATTTTGATTCGGACAGCACCCGGTTAAGCGTGCTGGAAGAAGTTTATCGGAAAACACAATTACTTGAATTTGAAGGAAGCTCCGGCAGTGACCTGATGAACAACAGGTTTAGGGACGTCCATCAGTCGATAGGAAATTTCCACAATCAGCTGAACATCTTTCTGGAAACTAAAGACCCGGAGGGGGTTGTTTTGCTACAGTACAAACTTCTGGAGTTTATGGACAATTATTTGCTTTTATGGCAGGAAATTAACAATATCAGTAAAACTTAGCATTGTCCAAGCCTGTACGACATGATATAATTTACACTTAGGAGGGGGCATATAAGGAGGTAATAAATTGAAGAACTTGAAGATCCCTGAGGCTACGATAGTAAGATTATCTGTTTATTCACGCTTTCTCGAACAGGCTGACAAAAAAGGTATTATTACTATTTCATCGGGGGAAATAGCTGAAGGTGTGGGAGTCAGCCCGGCACAGGTCAGAAAGGACCTGGCATATTTTGGAGAATTTGGTACAAGGGGTGTGGGTTATAATGTCAAGGACCTGCTTAGACACACTCTGAAAATTCTCGGGCTGAATACCAAATGGCCAGTAGTAGTATTGGGAGCCGGTAATTTGGGGTCTGCACTGGTGTCATACCGCGGGTTTCGTGAACGCGGTTTTGATATAGTTGGTGTATTTGACAATGACCTCTCAAAAATCGGCAAAAGGTTGATGGACCTTGAAGTATTGGGCACTGAGAAGCTGGAAAAGTTAATCATTGAAAACAACGTCAAAATCGGCATCCTCACGGTTCCTGCATCAGCTGCCCAGGAGGCTGCAAACCAGATGATAAATGCCGGAGTTAAGGCGATCCTTAATTTTGCCCCGACTGTGTTATCAGTTCCAGAGGATGTTGAGGTTAGAGATATTGACTTATCAACCCGTCTGGAAATACTGACATTCCATCTCTGTCTTAAGGACATGCTGTAGCCTGACATTAATAGTGAATGTGAGTATATAAACAAGATGGATGTTTTGGGAACAGAACACTTCGGAACTGAACAGCAAATTAGGAAAAGGCATTGTACACCTCCCCGTTGCATCGGGGGGGGTTTTTATTTGCAAGCTCAATCACTTAAGCCAGGCGCATAGAAGGGGGATTGTTAAGGTAAACTAGAATTTGAACTCCTAAACCGAACAGGAGGAGAACTGAATTGGAATTGGAACATGATGAAAAGCTCACGAAGCTCGACCGGATTCTGGAAGAGTATGCGGGCAGACCCGGGGCTCTGATACCTGTGCTGCATGAAGCCCAGAAGGTTTACGGGTATCTTCCTGAAGAGGTCCAATACCACATATCTCAGGGTCTTGGCGTACCCCTGGCTGATGTCTATGGAGTAGTTACTTTTTATGCCTTGTTTACTATGACTCCAAGAGCAGAACATAATATCTCTGTTTGTATGGGTACAGCCTGCTATGTTAAGGGAGCGGGACACCTGGTGGAGAAGATTGGCGAAGACCTCGGCCTGAAGTTAGGTGAAATCAGTGACGACCGCAGATTTGGCCTCGAAGCGACCAGATGTATCGGCGCCTGTGGGATGGCCCCGGTCCTCACTGTAAACGAAGAGGTGCATGGGAGGCTTAATGCTGAGCAGATGGGGGAACTGTTGGAGAAATACAAACAGGTGCACTAAGTATTACTGGTAGTCTTTCGGAAACGACATAGAATGATTATGGTTAGCTGTTGCACCGATTTTCCGCACTGCCGCCTATGAGTCTAAGCTGCTATCCCCCGGCAACAATGCAGCGTCCCCGAACTTGATGGCTCATGGGGTTGTTTCATAAGATGGCCGCCTCTCGTTTTGGCGGGCCAAAACTTCCCGGCGGCCTTCGCCATCTTCGGATATGCGGGGACTCCCTGCCTTGTTGCCAGTGATTCGCAGCAAGACTCATAACGGCGGCAGTGCAAGGAAAATCTTGTACAACATCTAACCATAATCACATTCATTTCCGAGAGACTACAGCACTATTAGTACAAGGAGGAAGTAACTAAGTGTCCCATAGTTCACATATTCTTATCTGTCGTGGTACGGCCTGTGTATCAGCAGAAAGCCGCGAGGTTCAGACTGAATTTGAAAAACAGCTTAAACAAATGGGCCTTCTGGAACAGGTTAGGGTCGTCCATACCGGATGTTTTGGGTTCTGTGCCCGCGGCCCGGTTATGGTTATTCTGCCACAGGGCACTATGTACTGTGAAGTCCGGGTAGAGGATGTCGGAGAAATCATTGAAAAACATATCCTTGAGGGGCAGACTGTGGAGAGGCTGCTTTTCAAAGACCCGGTCACTCAAGAGGTTACGGAGAAAATAGATGATATTGAGTTCTTTAAAAAACAGGTACGGATCGCGCTCAGGAACTGTGGGCACATAAATCCGGACGATATCCGGGAATACATAGCGAGGGATGGCTATAAGTCCCTGGGCACGGCGCTTACTGAGCACTCTCCGGAGGAAGTAATTAATATTATTAAGAAATCCGGACTCCGGGGCAGAGGCGGCGGCGGGTTCCCTACCGGGCTTAAATGGGAGCTCGCCAGGAAATCTCCGGGAAAGCTTAAATATGTAATCTGTAATGCAGATGAAGGTGATCCCGGGGCATTTATGGACAGGAGCATACTTGAGGGAGACCCGCATTCGGTCCTGGAAGCTATGGCTATTGCAGGGTATGCCATCGGCGCCAGCCAGGGGTTTGTCTATGTGCGGGCAGAGTATGCTATAGCCGTACAGCGCCTGACCACAGCCATCAGTCAGGCCAGGGAAATGGGACTCTTGGGCAGGGGTCTTTTTGAAACAGATTTCGGATTTGATATTGAACTCCGCCTGGGGGCGGGGGCTTTTGTCTGTGGTGAGGAGACCGCTCTGATTACCTCAATAGAAGGGAACAGGGGAGAACCCAGGCCCAAACCTCCTTTTCCTGCTCAGGCAGGTTTGTGGGGAAAACCGACCCTTATTAATAACGTCGAAACACTGGCAAACATTCCGGCAATAATACTGAACGGCGCTGAATGGTACACCGGTTTTGGCACCGAGAAGAGCAAAGGTACCAAGGTCTTTGCCATTGCCGGCAAAATTGGCAATACCGGTCTTATTGAGGTACCCATGGGCATAACCCTGAGAGAAATTATTTACGATATAGGCGGCGGCATTCCAGGGGGGCGTAAGTTTAAAGCGGCCCAGACAGGAGGTCCTTCGGGAGGATGCATTCCCGCCGGCCTTCTGGACACCTCAATTGAGTATGACACTCTTCTTGAAGTCGGTTCTATGATGGGCTCGGGCGGTCTCATTGTAATGGATGACAATGATTGTATGGTTGATATTGCCAAGTTCTACCTTGAATTTACCTGTGATGAGTCTTGTGGTAAATGTACCCCGTGCCGGGTTGGGACTAAAAGGATGCTGGAAATTCTGGAACGGATTACTGAAGGGCGGGGTACAGTAGATGATATTGACCTCCTCAAAGAGTTGGGGCACGGCATCAAGGAAGCGTCATTGTGCGGTCTGGGACAATCGGCGCCTAATCCTGTGCTGAGCACCTTAAAGTATTTTGAGGATGAGTACATAGCCCATGTCAGGGATAAGATATGCCCTGCAGGGGTCTGTAAAAAACTCAGCAGTATCAGGATTGACCCTGATGAATGTAAAAAATGCGGGGCCTGTGCCAAAGTATGTCCGGTTGATGCTATTAGGGGAAAACCCCGGGAGATTCACGAAATTGATCCCGACAAATGTATTAAATGCGGTCAGTGTTTAGAGAAATGCTGTTTTCAAGCTATTAAGAGATAGTTTGTTTTTACCGGTAAAATGGCTGCCATCCTGGCGGCCATTTTCTGGGTCTGCGGGCGGGAGCGCCCGGTGAAAATCAGCCCCTCTCCATTATTAGGCAGCGTCGTTCCTGAAGGAGTTTAAGCAAATTCGTCGAAGAGGTTAATTTGAATCTGTACTATTAATTTGGGGAGGGGAACCGAAAATGACGCTGCAGGATTTGGAACTACTAAAGGAGAATATTTTGTCGGAACAGGCGATGAGTAGAGAGCGGAAGAAGGTACGGATTACTGTGGGTATGGGTACCTGCGGGATCAAGGCAGGGGCGCAGGATGTCCTGAAAGCCCTGAAAATGCACTTCGAAGATAGCCGGGGAGTTATAGTTAGTTATACAGGCTGTCTTGGAATGTGTTCTCGCGAACCTGTGATGCAGGTGGCTGCTCCGGGCAGACCGGCAGTGACCTATTTTAACATAACACCTGACAAGGCCAGAAGAGTTGCCGGACAGATATCCTGAGGACTGAAATAACATAAATTATAAAATTTTGAATACTGCGTATCGGGTTCAGGTAATAGCTTGTCATCATATGTCAAAAATGATAAACTGAGAAGGGAAAAAACTGTGATTTACGTGCAGGCTGAATCACCTCAAAAGGTACGAATTTTTTATAAGAGTAGGGGAAAGCTACAGAAAAAGCTTACCATAAGAGAGTTGAAAAATGGAACCAAACAGTAAAAAGTTAATTTTGGCTTCAGCGTCCCCAAGAAGGCAGGAATTGTTGCGACAGGTGGGCCTCAGCTTTGAGGTGATGGTTAACCCGGTGGATGAGACAGTTTTGCCGGGGATACCTCCTACCGAAGCAGCTGCTGAACTGGCATATAGAAAGGCCATGGCTGTTGCTGCCCGGCTTAGTGAGGGAATTGTAATCGGGGCAGATACAATAGTGGTTCACCGTGGTGAGATTCTGGGTAAGCCTGTGGACATTGATGCTGCCATTAATACATTGAAAAGCTTGAGCGGGACTGACCATCTGGTGATTACAGGCTTTTCTGTCATTGATTGTGCTGCGGGAAGACTGTTAAAAGCCAGTGAGATAACCCAGGTTTTTTTTCGCCGGTTGTCAGATGCTCAAATTGAAGCCTACGTCAGGTCAGGTGAGCCCATGGATAAGGCCGGCTCATACGGTATCCAGGGGCTGGGCGCCGTACTGGTTGACAGGATAGTGGGATGTTATTTTAATGTTGTCGGTCTTCCTCTATCCAGTCTTGCGGAAGCACTCAGACAGTTTGGGATTGAAATACTGCAATAATTCGATTTATTATTAACCCTGAGAATGTTACGTTTGACGAGAGGACCCAAAAAAATGGAACCATTGGAATACCGGGTAAGAATAAAGGAACTTCCGGAGGATCTGAGACCAAGAGAGCGATTATTCAGGGATGGTGTAGAAGCCCTGAGTACCGTGGAACTGCTGGCGGTGCTTTTAAGGACCGGTTCTGATTCTATGAATGCCCTGGACCTTGCCGCCATGCTGCTGACAAAAACAGGAGGTCTGCTGGGCCTTGTAAAAAGTGAACTTGAAGAACTGTATTCCATAAAAGGAATTGGGCCTGCCAAGGCCGCTCAGCTAAAGGCTGCCATTGAACTTGGGAAACGCCTGGCTTTTGAAGTGTCCGACCCCAGGAAGGCAATCAAATCACCACGCGACGTATTTGATCTCCTGAAAGAGCGAATGCGTTACCTTGACAGGGAACATTTCACAGCAGTGTTTTTAAACACTAAGCATCATGTAATTACGATAGAAACTGTTTCTGTGGGAAATCTCAATTCATCCCTGGTTCACCCCCGGGAACTGTTTAAGAACTCTATAAAAAGAAGCGCCGCGGCGCTGGTACTGGCTCATAATCACCCCAGCGGGGACCCGAGCCCCAGTGCAGAGGATGTAGAAATAACCCGTCGGCTTGTGGAGGCAGGAAAGTTAATCGGTATCGAAGTCCTTGATCACATTATTATCGGAGAGAATGGTTTCACAAGCCTTAAGGAGCAGGGTATTATCTAGTCAGCGCAGCCAATGAAGCTGAAAGGAGCACAGTAAATGTTGGGATTGTTTGGGATATTTTCCAAGGATATGGGTATAGATTTAGGTACTGCCAATTCGTCTGTATATATCAAGGGCAGGGGGATAGTTGTTAACGAACCGTCCGTTGTTGCTATCCAGAGAGATACGGGACATGTCCTTGCTGTCGGTGAAGAGGCCAAGCAAATGATTGGTCGTACTCCCGGCAATATAGTTGCTATCAGGCCAATGAAAGACGGGGTCATCGCTGATTTTGACACCACTCAGAGTATGCTGCGCTATTTTATTACCAAGGCCCTGAAAAAAAGGCCTCACCTAATCAGGCCCAGGGTTGTTGTGTGTGTGCCTTCAGGAGTAACCGCAGTTGAGGAGCGCGCAGTCAGGGAGGCTACCATACAGGCCGGAGCCAGGGAGGCATATCTGATCGAAGAACCGATGGCGGCAGCAATTGGGGCCGGATTGCCGGTTCATGAGCCTACCGGAAACATGATAGTGGATATCGGGGGCGGTACCAGCGAAGTTGCGGTCATATCCCTGGGGGGGATTGTAACCAGCCGCTCGGTGCGTATTGCCGGTGATGAAATGGATGAAGCCATCATGCAGCACATTAAAAGGACATATAACTTGATGGTGGGAGAGCGTACATCTGAAGAAATTAAAATAAAAATTGGCACAGCATACCGGTTCCCGCAAAAAGAGCTTTATGAGGTGCGTGGGCGTGACATGCTTACAGGGCTGCCCAAAACAGTTGAGATTACATCTGATGAAGTTCATAAAGCCTTGTCAGAACCGGTCAGCAGCATCCTGGAAGCCATTAAGGTAACTCTCGAAAAAACACCGCCGGAATTGGCGTCTGACGTTATGGACCGGGGAATTGTCATGGCTGGAGGCGGTTCTCTTTTGAGAGGCCTTGATCAACTGGTCAGTGAAGAAACCGGCATGCCCGTTTATGTTGCAGATGAGCCTCTGTTCTGCGTAGCTGTTGGGACAGGGAAGGTTTTGGAAAACCTGGATGTTCTTAAGAGAGTCTTAATTACCCCGAAGAAAATCGGCTAGAAAGGCGGGGTTGTGTTGTTTCGGTACATTGTAAACAGGTATGTCCTTGGCTTTCTTAGCCTGGTTGTGCTGGCCCTTGTCCTGATAACCTATACGGGTCAAGACAGGAAGGGTCTCAGCCCTGTCGAGAGGGTGGTCAAGGATGTGGTAACCCCGGTTGAACACGGGGTTACCGGTATTGTTAACAGTATCTCTGATACAGTTGGGTCTGTCTTTACCATTGGAAGTATTAAGAGCGAAAATAAAAAGCTCCAAGGACGCATATCAAGCCTGGAAGCAGAAAATAACCTGCTCAGGGAATACGAATACCAAAACCTGCGGTTAAGGGAGTTACTGCAGTTCAAGGACACCGTAGCCCGAGATTATAATACTGTATCTGCCTCAGTTGTAGGCAGAAATCCGTCAAACTGGTTCCGTACAATTACCGTCAATAGGGGAGAAAGTGACGGTTTGGCGAAAAACATGGCTGTGGTAACCAGTAAGGGGTTGGTGGGGCGTGTTATTAATGTATCCGCTGACTCTGCGGAGGTATTGCTGATTATAGACAGCAGCAGTGCCGTGGGCAGCTTGATCCAAATAAACCGGGTGCCGGGAGTCATTGAGGGAAAAGCCGATGACTCCGGAATGCTGAAAATGATTCATCTTTCCAAGGAAGCTCCGGTTACTGCCAAACAGACTGTTATTTCTTCGGGCCTTGGCGGGGTTTTCCCCAAAGGACTGCCGATAGGAACCATAACCGAGATCGAACTGGAGTCAAATGGGCTGGTGAAATATGCCACTGTCAGGCCTTTTGTGGATTTCAATGAACTCGAAGAGGTGCTAATTATTAGAAGTGTTTCAGCGATAAGTGAAACTGCTCCTCTTGACGGGGGGGGGGCGTAATGCGTTACCTGGTAATTACCGTTTTGTTTCTGATTGGTTTGATACTTCAATCCACGATTTTTTCCCATCTCACTGTTGCCGGTGTTAAACCTGATTTTGTATTGATAATAACAGTATTTTATGCCCTGCTGCACGGTTCCAGGGAGGGCGCCATAGCCGGAGCCATCGGAGGTTTGCTGCAGGATTTATTGTTCGGTCAGAACCTGGGAATGAATGCTCTTGCCAAGATAGTTGTGGGTTTTGCTTTTGGAATGCTGGAAAAGAAGATTTACAAGGAAAATGTTTTAATTCCCATGGCGATAATATTTGTGGCTACACTAATGAGTGAAACAGTACTTTACCTGTTAAGGCAGTTTGAAGGGATGTCAGGGGGGGATATTGGCGCTCTCAGGAGTGTTATGATATCTGCTGCCATCTATAACAGCTGCCTGACACCTTTTATATATGGCAAGTTTTATCGATCGTCAACTAAGGGGCTGCTGAGAGTAACAGAAAGGTAATAATCATTTAATCGGGGGGCTCTGGATGACTGAAAAAATCCTGGTCAAAAAACTGAAGGTTTTTTTGGCCCTTGTCACGATTATATTTGCCGTCCTGATTTCCAGGATTGCTTACGTTCAACTGGTACAGACAGAGCGGTTTACAACCCTTTCGGAGCAGAACAGAATCAGGCCGGTTACCATTCCTGCGAAGAGAGGAGAAGTTTTTGACAGTACTGGGAAGGTTATTCTTGCTAAAGACCGTCCGGTATACAGTGTGTCCGTAAGCTGGCTTGGCATCCAAGACCAGGACCTTGATAAGGTTGCGGCTACCCTGGCGTCAATTCTGGCAATTGATGAAAACGAAATTAAGGAAAAAATCAAAGACCCCGGCATTAGGAAGTTTGAACCCATTAGAATTGCTAAAGACGTACCTTTGGAGGTAGTGACAAAAATTGAGGAAAACAGGGCAGACCTGCCTGGTGTGGAAATTGCCGTAGAACCGATGCGGGAATATGTTTATCAGGATTTTATGCCACATATTCTCGGGTACGTAAGGGAGATTACCGAGAAACAGCTGGAAAGGCATAAGGATGATGGCTACAGCATGGGGGACAGGTATGGTCAGGCGGGGCTTGAGAATATGTATGAGGAGTTTCTGCGGGGGCAGGACGGCAACCTTCTGGTTGAAGTTGATAAGTCCCAGCATCCGGTCAGGGAGCTTGCCAAAGAACAGCCTATACCGGGTAATAATCTTGTTTTAAATATAGATTACAGGCTGCAGAAAACTGCTGAAGAGTCCATGGACCGGACCATGGCTTCTCTGCAGCAGAATGGATACCCGGATGCCAGGGCTGGAGCAGTTGTTATGGTTGACGTGAACTCGGGAAAGGTACTGGCTATGGCCAGTAAACCAGGTTTTGACCCCAATTTGTTTAATGGGAAAATTACTCCTGAGCAGAGTGAGGCTCTGTTTGGAGGTAAAGAAACCAACCCGTTTCCGGCCTTTAATAACAGGGCCATGATGGGTTATCCGCCCGGCTCCACCTTTAAAATGATTACCGCTGCGGCAGTTCTGGAGTCTGGTAAGGCTACTATTCACGATACCTATTTTGACCCTGGCTCAGTTCGCTTGTTTGGCCGTTCATACGGGTGCTGGAAGCCTTCAGGTCATGGTACGGTTAACCTGGTTAAGGCAATCCAGACTTCCTGTAATGTCTACTTTTACCAGATGGGGCTGAGAGCGGGTGTTGAAAATCTGACCAAATATGTGCGGGAATTCGGTCTGGGTCAGAAGACCGGGATTGACCTGCCTAATGAGGCTTCAGGGCTGATACCGAGTAAGGAATGGAAAAGGGAACTTAATGAGCCTTCACTGCAGAAGAAGTATGAAGAGATGTACCAGGAGATCGAAGATAAGTATGCCGAGAAGATTGGCAATGCTAAATCTGAGAGTGAAAAGAAACGGCTGCTCAGACAAAAGGAGAATGAGCTCAAGTGGAAAAAGAAGGAGTATGATAATGAGGCACACTGGTCTGTTGAATGGCGTGAATATGAAACCATCATCATGTCAATTGGTCAGGGCTATAACCTTTATACTCCCCTCCAGCTTGCCAACTATGTTGCCGCAATAGCCAACGGCGGTATCAGATATCAGCCTTATTTAGTGGACAGTGTTGTTGACTACAAGGGTGATATTGTCAAAAAATATGACAAAAAGGAAGTCGGTAAAGTTGATGTCAGTCCTGAAACACTGGCTGCTATCAGACGCGGCATGAGGGCGGTTGCTGAGCCTGGAGGTACCGCTTACGGTATTTTCAGGGAGTTTCCCGTCGAAGTTGCCGGAAAAACAGGGTCTGCACAGACCGGAAAAGACAAAAACGGAAAAGACAAACCTACTCACGGACTTTTTGTCGCCTATGCTCCTTACGACAAACCAGAGGTTGCGGTAGCAGGTATTATCGAATATGCCGGACATGGCGGCAGTTCAGCAGGTTTAGTTGTCAGGGACCTCCTGGCAGAGTATTTCAAAATTGACAGAAATCAGATCCCCCAGGGTGGGGTTTCCGAAGAATAAGGGGCTGTTTTTGTCTAAATATTCGAGAAAAGCGAGGTAAAAAGACCTCGTTTTTTTTGTTGATACAGGAGGATTTGACTACCTTTTGTAGAATTTAAATCCAATGATTCAGGATATTTTGAGCCTTTTTGGCTCAGGAGGAGAACCAAAGTGAAGAAGACCAAAAGTTCTAAAGGTAAGAAATTGTTTTTTAAAAACGAAGCAAATGGAGCTAAGGACGCTGATATCAATCCGGATTTAGTTGATACAGAACAGGAGAAAGGTAAAGAAGGCGAAACTGTTACGGTAAAGGAAACTGTTACGGCAAAGGAAACCAAAAAAGAACGACCGAAACTTAAAAAGGCTGAGCGGGAGCCGGCTCAGGATGAAAGTGAGGACTTCCTTCCAGGGACAGCAATTCCCGAAGCGGATGAGATTAAAGCTGAGGCCGGCGAGCCTGCCGAGCAGACGAAAACAGACTCCAGAGTGTTGGAAAACAGGGGCCCGTGGCAGGAGGCTTTTGCTGATGATAACACAATTCTGATACAAAGGACCGTAAGGTCCGGCCAGAGTATCCGGTTTGATGGCAATGTAGTTGTAATGGGAGATGTTAACCCGGGCTCAGAAATAGTTGCCTCGGGAAATATTGTGGTCATGGGTGCATTGCGTGGCGTAGTTCATGCAGGGGCATTGGGGAATGAAACTGCGACTGTTGCGGCATTTAAGCTTCAGCCGACACAGCTGCGGATAGCAAATCATATTACCAGAGCGCCTGACGGTGATTACTTAACGCCGGAGTATCCGGAAATAGCCAGAATAAAAGACGGTGTTGTAGTGATTGAAGTATATCAGATGGGACAGGACAGGCAAACAAAAATTGGCTAAAGATTAGGAAGAGGAGGACAAAACATGGGAGAAGTCATTGTAATAACCTCTGGAAAAGGAGGGGTTGGCAAAACCACCACTACGGCTAATATTGGAACCGGACTGGCAGCTTTGGGTCATAAGGTAGTCTTGGTGGATACGGATATAGGTTTACGGAATCTGGATGTTGTTTTAGGGTTGGAAAACAGGATAGTTTATGATATTGTTGACGTGACTCACGGGAACTGCAGGTTAAAACAGGCCCTGATCAAAGATAAGCGCTTTGAAGGACTGCACCTTCTGCCTGCCGCTCAGACTAAGGATAAGACCGCGGTGACTCCTGACCAGATTCGTGAACTATGTGCCCAGCTAAAAAAAGAGTTTGATTTTGTAATTATTGATTGTCCTGCTGGAATTGAACAGGGTTTTAAAAACGCCATCGCCGGCGCCGAGAAGGCTATCGTGGTTACTACCCCGGAAGTATCGGCTGTCCGTGATGCCGACAGGATTATCGGCTTATTGGAAGCGGCTGAATTACACAACCCGAAGCTTATTGTTAACCGGCTCAGGCCTCTCATGGTTAAAAGAGGAGACATGATGAGCATTGATGATATTATCGACATCCTGGCTATTGACCTCCTGGGAGTCGTCCCTGAAGATGAAACGATTGTCATTACTACTAATAAAGGTGAACCGGCTGTTCTCGATAGCAATTCCCACGCTGGACAGGCTTATCGAAATATGGCAAGAAGAATAACCGGTGAAGATGTACCCTTAATGGACCTGCAAGCAGAAACAGGAATTATGCACAAGCTCAAAAAGCTTATCGGATTTAAGTAATCCGAATAGTAGAGAGGGGGAACGGGAATTGCTGGATTTTCTATTACGGGTGTTCGGGAAAGATACCAGTTCAAGTAAAAATGTTGCTAAGGAACGGCTGCGTCTGGTGTTGGTTCATGATCGAGCAGATATGTCTCCTCAGCTGATTGAGGACTTGAAGGAAGATCTGATAAAGGTCATTTCCAATTATATGGAGATTGATGAAAATGCTCTCGAGGTTAATCTGGATAGCTCCAATAATACAGTGGCTCTGGTAGCCAATATTCCTGTCCTGAGGATGAAGAGGACATCCAACCGGAAGGAAAAGATTGGTTAAATGATAAAAAATTGGGCGTCGGCCCAATTTTTTTTTGTGTTGTATGCGGGAAAGCTTTAGAATGAGGGGTGGATTTGGGCCGGGTAGATGATATATAATGATAATAGCCTTGGACGAAAGAGGGGAACATTAATTGATTGACCGCAGAGCGATAAGAAACTTTGATTTTACTCTCCTCATTACCATAATACTGATTGTTGTTTATGGATTGATTATTTTGAGCAGTGCGACACATGCTACTATGACCAGGGGCGGAGATGCCGATATATATGTGAAAAAACAGGCCCTGTCGTTTGTTCTGGGGTTGATTGGAATTGGTATTATCCTTAAAATAGACTATACGCGATTTACCAAGTATGCCAAGTTTATCTATGCTATGAATGTTTTGCTGCTCGTGTTTGTGAAGTTTTTCGGAGAGGAACAAAAAGGCGCCCAGTCCTGGATATCTGTTGGGTCTTTTAACCTCCAGCCTTCAGAATTTGCTAAAATTGCGATGATAATTACCTTTGCGGTGTACCTGGCAGGTAAAGAGGGAAAACTGAACAAGTTTCGCGACCTTATCCCTACCTTTATCTTTTTTGGTGTTCCCATGATGCTGATTATTCTACAACCTGACCTGGGTACCGGGTTGGTTTTTGTTGGGATTTATTTTGGGATGATGTTTGTGGCCGGAGCCAAGCCTTCACACCTGCTTATTCTGGTGTTGATCGGTTCCCTGCTGGTGGGCGGTATCCTTACGGCACAACTTGTATTTGGTTTTGATAAACCCTTGAAAGACTACCAACTTGATCGCCTGACAATTTTTGTGGACCCGTACAAAGACCCCAAGGATGCCGGTTATCACGTTATCCAGTCAATGGTATCCCTTGGTTCCGGAGGCTTATGGGGCAAAGGCCTTTATCAGGGGACACAGACCAGGCTCAATTTCCTTCCCGAACAGAAAAATGACTTTATTTTTTCCGTAGTCGGAGAAGAACTGGGCTTTGTAGGTGTTATAGCGCTCCTGGCTCTGTTTTATATGTTTGTTTTCCGAGGTATCCGGATTGCCATGAAATCAAAAGACATGCTGGGAACCCTGCTGGCAACCGGCATTGTTTCCATGATTGTATTCCACCTTCTGGTCAACATTGGTATGGCGGCTGGAATTATGCCGATAACAGGTATCCCTCTGCCTTTTTTCAGTTATGGGGGCAGCTCTATGCTGGCTAATATGCTGGGTGTCGGAATATTATTGGATGTTTTTCTCAGACGGCAGGTGCTCACGTTTTGACGGGTCTGCAGCACTGTTTGTCAGAATCAGGAGAGTCACCAAATCAGGTGACTCTCCTTTTGAGTTTTCGAAGATAACTGCTTGTCATACTTTGGGGTGGCTCTAAATATACATTATGTAAGAAATAGCCAGCCGGAGGGGAAGCCAATGAAAATTAATATCGGTAGCAAACGCCCGGAGGAACGCTCTGATCCTGACTACATTTACCATAACTATAAGCCTGTTTCAGGATCGGCCTTCGGAAGGAAGAAATTTCGGATGTCAAGATGGGTCTTGCAGCTCTTTGTCTCGGGGGCTGTATGTTTATTAGTGTTAGGTCTGTTCAGGATGGAGATACCTTTTACCGGAGCGCTCAAAAACGGTATCCGATACCTGCTTACCTATGAAACTGATGTACAGCCGGTTTTCTACAGGGTCATTCAGCTTGCTTCTCATGTAGGCAACCTGGAATGGCCGGTAATTGATGATATTTCGGCCCCAACCAGGGCAGTAACTCAAACTACCAAGAAACAGCTGCTGCTGCCTGTATCTGGAAACGTTATCCGCGAATATGGCTGGGTAAGTGAAGGTGAGGACAATGCCCAGGTGTTCCATGAGGGTATAGATATCGGGGTTCCCGCAGGGACTGAAGTGAAGGCCGCTGCCGGGGGAATGGTGGAGAAAATATCGGAAAGCGCCGGGTTCGGAAAATATATCCTGGTGAAAAACGATTCTGGGGAAATGGTCCGGTATGCCAATCTTTCTGAAATCTCCGTAAGCGCCGGGCAGACTGTTAAAGCCGGTGACATCATTGCCAAATCAGGAACGCCGGGTGAGGGAGCGCCTCATCTCCACTTCGAAGTGATTATTGACGGTCGGCCGGTGGACCCGCTCAGCGCATTGGAAACCGGCAGCAGCCCCGTCCCGTAAAAACCGGTCGGACATGAGACTATTAACTGTTTTCGGAGTGGATTTCCGGCTGAATATATTTTTTATTCTGTTATTTATTGTCTATTGGTACTTTGGTATCCTGAGCCAGGCTCTGATAATTTTCAGCATCGTATTCCTGCATGAGATGGGACATGTGGCAGTAGCTGTGGGCTATGGATTAAGGATAAGGGAAGTTGAGCTGCTTCCTTTTGGAGGAGTTGCCAGGCTTGAGGGAAATATTGAGTCTGAGCCTGTGACCGAAACTTATGTGGCCGCAGCGGGACCATTGACAAATGCCTTTCTGGCATTTTTGGGTTACCTGCTCTATAGGCTGGGGATAGGAAACGAGTATTGGCTGGGCTTCTTCATTCAGTGGAATATAATGCTGGGGATATTTAACCTGCTGCCGGCATTTCCGCTGGACGGAGGACGGGTTCTGCGGGCATTTCTTTCACTGCATCAAGGGGTAAAAAGGGCCACCGAAAATGCGGTGGCTTTATCTCAGGCGCTGGGTGCAGTTATGGCAGCAACGGGAAGCTGGCTTTGGTTCAGCAGCGGTGGAGAGGATGTTAGCTGTCTGATAGTGTCACTTTTTCTGATTTATTCGGCATCAAAGGAAAAGGGGTCAGTTATGTTTATTTTTATGAAATTCCTTACCCGCAAAAAAGAGGAACTTTTCCGCGAAGGCATAATGCTGGTCCGTCAGGTGGCTGCTCTGGAGTCTTCGTGCCTGAAGGATGTTGTCAAGAATTTTGTCCCCAGAAAATACCACTTGGTAGTTGTTATTGGAAAAGATCACCTGGTTAAGGGTACTTTTACCGAAGGGGAGATTATAGATGAAATGATCAGGAGGGGTCCGGAGACCCCTCTTAGGTTAATGGCAGGGAAGAAAAAATAAAGGAATTTGTTTTCAGCTGTAGAATTGAATAATACCATCCTTTGGGTATAATACCTAATGTAATATCAAAACTGGGAGGATACCGGCAGATGAAACAATTTATTGAAAACAGGATATTGCCCAAGGTACAGAAACCAGCCCGATACCAAGGGAATGAATGGAATTCTGTTCATAAGGACTGGGAGGCTATGCCTGTCAGGATGGTTTTTGCTTTTCCCGATGTTTACGAAGTAGGGATGTCTCACTTGGGCCTGCGCATATTGTACCATATTGTCAATAACAGGGAAGATACGCTAATGGAGCGGGTCTTTGCGCCATGGGTTGATATGGAGGAACAGTTGAGGCAGCATGGTCTGCCGCTGTTTTCTCTTGAGTCTGTTAAGCCCCTGGCTGAATTTGATGCAGTTGCTTTTACCCTTCAGTATGAGATGAGTTATACCAACCTGCTGAATATGCTGGATCTGGCAGGGATCCCCCTGAGGGCAGCACAGCGGGATGACAGTTGGCCGCTGGTTTTGGCCGGAGGGCCCACTGCATATAATCCGGAACCGCTGGCGCCGTTCATTGATGCCTTCCTATTGGGGGAAGGTGAGGAAGCCATCCATGATATTATTGGGATAATCAGAAACTGGAAGCAGGGTTCCACAACGCGAAAAAGGAGTGAACTGCTTAAAGACCTGGCCGGAGTATCGGGAGTATATGTCCCTGAGTTTTATGAAGTTAGTTATCATGATGACGGGACCATCAGAGGGGTGGTCCCTCAAGTGTCTTTCGTTCCTTCCAGGGTGACCAAGCGAGTGGTTAGAGACCTGGATAGGGTAGATTTTCCGACTAACCCAATAGTGCCTTTTATGGAGATTGTCCATGACCGGATCATGCTGGAGGTACTCAGGGGCTGCAGCAGGGGCTGCCGTTTTTGTCAGGCGGGAATGATTTATCGGCCGGTTAGGGAGAAAAGGCCGGAAACGATAATTAATCAGGCTGAGAACCTGGTTAAAAACACAGGCTATGATGAGATATCCCTGACTTCCCTGAGTACCAGCGACTATAGCTGTGTCCAGGGTGTTCTGGCTTCACTGATGGACAAGTATGGTTCGGAGGGGGTAGGGGTGTCCCTGCCGTCACTAAGGGCAGATTCCTTTTCCGTTGACCTGGCCAAAGAGGTGCAGCGGGTCAGGAAAACGACGCTTACTTTTGCTCCCGAGGCAGGAACCCAGCGAATGCGTGATGTTATCAACAAAGGGGTAACTGAGGAAAACCTTTTGGAAGCAGTCACCGGAGCTTTTGAGGCAGGCTGGACTTCAGTTAAGCTGTACTTTATGATTGGCTTGCCGACAGAAACCTATGAGGACCTTGATGGTATCGCCGACCTGGCTTTTAAGGTGGTGGACCGTGGACGGGATATTCTGGGAAACCGGTTTGGGAGACTCAGGATTACCGTAAGCGCTTCATCGTTTGTACCAAAACCCCATACCCCGTTCCAATGGGTGGCTCAGGACAGCATGGAGTCGCTGCAGGAAAAGCAGCGCTACCTGGCCAAGAAGTTAAAACACCGCAGAATTAATTTTAACTGGCATGATGCCCGTTTGAGCAGTATAGAAGCTGTATTTGCCAGGGGCAGCCGCAGGGTGGCAGCAGCCCTGGAGAGGGCATGGGCGCTTGGCTGTAAGTTTGATAGCTGGAATGAGCACTTTAAATATGAGGTATGGCAGCAGGCGTTCCGGGAAACCGGTGTGGACCCGGAGTTTTATGCCAGCAGAGAATTTGATCTGGATGAGGTCCTGCCCTGGGACCATATTGATGCAGGAGTGACCAGAGAATTTCTGCTTTCTGAGTACAAAAAGGCATTCGGTGCGGAGACCACAGCTGACTGCAGGCACGAGAAATGTACTGTCTGCGGGGTCTGCCAGAACCTTCCGGCATCTGTTGATTTAAAGGGGGCGAAGACTAATGCCCCGGGTTAGAATGGAGTTTTCCAAAGGAGACCAGGTCAGATTTTTATCTCACCTTGATATTGTGAAGGCATTTGAGAGGGCAATTCGCCGGGCTGGAATTCCTATTGCTTTTTCAGAGGGTTTTAATCCTCACCCCAAAATGAATTTTGCTTCTGCGCTGGCAGTAGGAGTAACCAGTGACAGGGAGTATATTGATATCGAACTCAGGGAGACGATGGCTGCAGGTGAAGTCATGTCAGGAATTTCCGGGGTCCTCCCGGCAGGAATTAAAATATCAGGAGCTATGGTCGTGCCTGATAATTCCCCTGCCCTGATGGCAATTGTGAACCGGGCGGATTACAGGATTATTGTACCGCTGAAAGTTCCTCTTGTTACAGAGTCCCTCACAGAAGGGATAGCCCGATATATGAATTCTTCCGAAGTGATGATAATGAAACTGACGAAGAAAGGTTTCCAGCCCCGGAATATTCGGCCGGGAATAAAGAAGCTTGCTGGAGCAGTTATTGAGGACAAAATTAACTTTTCAATTCTGACTGTCACCGGAAGTGAGGGTAATGTCCGTCCCGAAGAGGTGGTTCGGACTCTTGCGGATTACCTGGACAACGAATTCGATGCCGACCTGCCCCAGATTAACCGGGCCGGACTCTATACGGAACATGATGGCAGGCTGCTGACTCCCATGGACATGGGCAGCATAGATGGAGATAAAGAGGGCAAGGTTAAAGGAGGAGGTGACAGCTTTGCTTAAGGAGATACTGGTAAATGTCCGGGAGGAAGAAACCCGGGTTGCTGTAATGGAAGACAAGGTAGCAGTTGAAATATACATAGAGCGTTCTCTTAACCAGAGGCTTGTGGGCAATATTTACAAGGGGAAGGTTGAAAATGTCCTGCCCGGGATGCAGGCGGCTTTTGTTGATATCGGGCTGGAAAAGAATGCCTTTCTGTTTGTTGAAGACGCCCTGGCATCGGGAATTTCCGGTCATGAAGCTGACCCCGGGGTTAAGCTGAACATAGTTGATGTCCTTAAAGCCGGCCAGGAGGTTCTGGTCCAGATAGCCAAAGAACCTATCGGCACCAAGGGGGCTCGGGTAACCACCCATATGACGCTTCCGGGAAGGTTTTTGGTACTTATGCCTACCGTTGATTATGTCGGTATTTCGCGGCGGATTGAAAATGAAGCAGAAAGGGACCGCCTCCGCTCAGTTGCGGAAAGAGTTAAGCCTCCGGGCATGGGGTTGATTGTGAGGACAATTGCAGAGGGTCTTTCCGAAGAGGATTTCCAGCAGGATATTTCTCTGCTAACAAGGCTCTGGAAAAAAATCCAGAACCGGGCTTTTCACGGACCTGCTCCGAACCTGATTCACAAGGATTTGGAACTTATCCAGAGAATACTGAGAGACCTTTTTACTGAGGACATAGACAATCTGATTATTGATTCCCGTTATGAATATGAGAAAGTACTTGAACTCATGGAGCTTACTTCACCTGATTTAAAAAACAGGGTCAACCTGTACGAACAGGAAAACCTTTTTGAAAAATACGGCATAGAAGAAGAGATTGAGAAAGTTCTTAAGCCAAGGGTATGGCTCAAGAGCGGAGGACATATTGTCATCGACCGTACCGAAGCTCTGACGGCTATTGATGTTAATACGGGGAAATATGTGGGCAGTACAGACCTGGCAGATACTGTTCTGAAGACAAACCTTGAGGCATGTACTGAGATTGCCAGGCACCTCAGATTAAGGAATATCGGTGGTATAATTATCATAGATTTTATTGATATGCCCAGTCTGGAACACCAAAACCAGGTTGTCCGAAAACTGGAGGACGAGGTCAAAAAGGATAAGACCAAGACCAATGTCCTGGGTCTAACCCAGTTGGGACTTGTGGAAATGACCAGGAAAAAGGTTCGCCAAGGCCTGGAGAATGTACTGCTGAAACAATGTCCTTATTGTGAGGGTAAAGGCAGGGTGCTGTCTGAGGAAACTATTAGCATCAGAGCCAAGAACGAGATTATTAAACTGGCTCAGCATACCAGCGCCGAAGCTGTCCTGGTGGAGGTCCACCCTTCGGTAGCTTCTCTGCTTATCGGCGGGAGCGGGGCTAATCTCAGGGAGATGGAAGCAAAAACACGGAAACACATCATTGTCAGGGGCTGTGAACACTATCACCAGGAAGTGATTAACATCCGGGCCCTGCATTCCCAATCGGAAATTGAAGCCATCGGGGTTCCGGTGAGACCGGGGCAGATTCTGGAGGTTAAGGTCGAGGAACCCCATACCTCGAATATCTATGATGGTATTGGCAGGGTCAACGGGTTTATTGTGGACATAGAGGGGGCCAATTCCCTGATCGGGGAAACTGTGCCTGTTGAGATAACCAAAGTGTACCGGACATACTGCAAGGCCAAAATGGTTGATGTAGGCAAGTGACCACCGCATTAAGTTATTTCTCTGTCCCGGTATTTGACCAGGAACCAGCCTGCAGTTATTCCAAAGGCTATATGTAATAGCAGGAGCAGCATACTGTCAATGAAGGTATCACGCATCTGCAGGTTTAATAACCTGGCTAAAATGCCGCAGAATAGAAACCAGGTGAATGTTCCCATACCGATGCCTTTGAGCAGTGGTGAACCATACCCCGTGACATGGAACAGGGCAAGCATTGCCATACCAATAATTGAACCACAGATAAAGTGTACTATGGTCCCGGTTATACCGTTTTCCAGAGCTCCGGATTCGCCTGCGAGAAACAAGGTAGCCATCTCATATAGTATTTTTATGCTGACACCCGGTATCAGGTTCAGCAGCCATAGAAGAACTGCCATGACTAAAGAACCTGCCAGGCCGGCAGACAGTCCCAGGATAAACTTGTCTTTCATTTTGCCCCCTGCTTAAAGAATAGTTTGTTTGTTATATCACGGATATTGTTAGTTAAATGAATCGATTATATACCCTGGAAAGCCGAAAAGGTTCGCTGCAGCGAACCTCTTCCCTAAAGCAGTTCACTGATGAACTGCTTTACGTTTGCGATTATTTCTCTCTGTATTTCTAAAGTGCGGAGGTAGTCATCATCAATTGACAGACCATGATCCGCACCCGGGTAACACTCAATCAGTCCTTCAGGGAATACCTGGCGGGCGGCTTCCCGGTCACAGAACGGGTCACTGCCGCCAAAGATGAGATAAGGTTTGCTGATCTTTTTATTAAACTCCGCCCATTGGGGGAAAACTCCCTTTTCTTTTTTTATATACAGCACAGGAGTTAACAGGACTGCTCTTTCAAACACAGCGCCCCTGTCTGCCACCAGACTTCCCACAGCAATGGTACCAAGGGATTTACCGCATACGGTTATCTTATCCGGCGGGTAACCCATTTCATTAAGGTAATCCAATACATAACCTGCATCAGCTGCAGCATAATGGTGGTCATAGGGTTCGCCCAGGTGTCTGTAAGTATAACCTCTATATTCAGCTTTTAAGGAATAAAACCCGCATTCAGCAGCCATTCGCCACAGGAAATCCAGGACAAAGTGGTTAATTGTATAGCCCTTCCCCGGGAGAATTAAAAAGGCCTTGTTCGGCCTCTTTCCTCTACACATGAAAAATGCTTCAATAGGCCTGCCGTATGTTGGTATCTTCAGTTCCCCGGTATGCATAATTACCCTCCTTTGTTA
>NZ_JAHHUL010000030.1 GCF_019008365.1 Phosphitispora fastidiosa
GGGTTATCTTCCCGCTGGTTAGGTGATAGGGTTTCTCTCAACCCATCGGCTTGATGTGCATGCCGGACGAACAAAAGTGAAAGGGCTGAATTACTGCCCTTTCATTTTTTGTTCCAACTCCTTGGGGATGTTAAGTTCAGTTTTGTTATAATCTCTAGGTACACTGTCTACCGTAAACTTCATGGATGCCAGGCCGAAAAAGGAGACCCTGGCGTGAACCTCGTATCTCACCGGCAGATAACTTTCCCGGGAAATCCGGAATACCTGTTTTATTTCCTTTAATTCAGCCCCTTTCAACTGGGGCGGCATGGCATCAGTCAACTCTGAAAGAGCGCCTGCCTCAGGGATAACCTCAATTACATATTCCTGCCCGGCATTTTTATGTGCGGTATTTTTCTGTGCGGTATTTTCCTTTTCAGACTGTGTTATCACAGAAACTTTCCCGCTCTGTTGGTCTATATTGATCAGGTTTGACACCGGATCTACCAAACTCAGCTGCCTATAGAAAAATTCTACAAACGGCCCTACCGTGGGGTCTTCCTCTGGTCTCCCCCATTTCTTCTTTACAGGGCTTAGGACATATACCTCGTCGCCCTGGATATACATCAATGTCTCTCCCGACATTTGGGGTATCTGCCAGGTAAAATCAACCATCTGCCGGTCGTCATCCCGGTCAACCCTGTTCAGGATATCCACATTGACCTGATTCCCCACTGATACCTCAGTTTTGTACGTATAATTTTTGATATCTCCCGCTGCATCCCTGGCCTCTTCCATGATATCAGCAGCATTTTCGAGTTTCGGTTCCTCTTTGAGGGCATTCCAGGGTTCCCAGAAATACAGGATGATCCCTGCTGCCAGAAGCAGAACCAGAAGCAGTATCTTTCCTTTTTTCATAACGGCCTCCTTTAAAAGGCTTAGTTTATCTAAGCAGTTTTGCCAACAATTTTCCGTAACTAAATTATGCCTCAAACTGAGAAAAAAGAACCAGGGGTCGTCTCAAAGCTGAGACAACCCCTGGTTGTTCAAAGCACTACTGCTTATCTTCAATTAACACTTATCTTCAATTAAATCTTATTCTAACGAATCAAGACCCGACATGATATCAACTGCTGCTTCAGCCTCTTTAGGAACCGTAATCACCTGAGTCTTATTAATATCTGAAATGGTTGTTGTGATATCACCTTCCATAGTCATACTCCCAAGGGCAGCCCCGAGATTAATCCCCATTTTCATTTCACAGTCACTGCCATAATAAATATTATTTCTGTCACCTATCCAGTATGTGTAGCTGAGCTTATTTATGGTAATAGCCTTAATAGCATCATTGAGCATTTCATTTAAGGTTTCATCATTGAGCACTTCATTCAAAACTTCGTCACCGGCAGCGGCTTCACCGTAAACATCGGTTAAGATCATATCCACCAGTTTACCCAGTTTCAGCCCATTAATTTCGAAAGTTACACCTGTGGTCTGTACCCCATTAATGACTTTCTCGCCAGCAAAGCTCACTTCACGAAAAGCGCCGATTTCTTTTGCAGCATCAAGAAATGCCGTATAATCAATCGCTAATGAACTGCTTTGCTGAATAAGCTGTGTATAGACTTCTGCTTCTTCGGGATCCATTTCCATTTTCATCCAGGTTCCGGCAATCGGGTCTTTGATGTAATATACATTATCCTTAAAAATATACTCGACTTCCATCTCCTGACCGAGAAGCGCAGGTTCAGTGGACATTGTACCGGTAAAGGCAAAGGCCGGCGCTTCAGTATCCATCTTCATATTACCGACAAAACCCATCTTCATACTCTCAGGCCCTGTCATCCCTGACACCGATACTTCCATTTCGCCTTCCATATCCATTTTTAACTTCTTAATATCCTTATTTTTTTCCATTGAGGCAGCCAGAAGGGCATATGCCTCTTCATCAATATTAACCGGAGTTTTGATGGATATGGTCCGGGTAACTGCATCCCAGGTTACCACAGCATCAAGGTTTTCACTTACAAACCGCAGCGGTATCAGGGTCCTGCCGTCAATAATAGCTGCCGGCACATCCATAACAACATCTGTTTCATTAACCCTGGCCAGATTACTGTCAATTACCAGGACTACATTGTCGTCCCCTTTAATCACGGTAACGGTTCTGCTGGCTTCATTCCAGGTTACTTCGCCACCCATTGATTCGACTATTTTCCTTACCGGCACCAGGGTCCTGCCCTCACGAATTACCGGAGCCACATCAAAGGTAATTCCCTCATCATCAATCAGGACTTTTACGGGCTCTGCTGCTCCCGCCACACCGGAAAATGCGGTCAGGATAAAAATAATGCACATAAAAATCTGTAAAGCCTTTTTCAATCTTCTCTCCCCCCACCTTAACATATTTTGGTCTTTTCTCCGTAAATAGTATATTATGTGGGCACCCTTATAATCCCTGCTATTTTTTTAATTTTTTGTATATTTCTCATATTTCTCTCAAGCATCACTTTTGGCAGCAGTTCTGCCACCCTTCGTTCCGGCAGAACCACCTGGCGCACCCCCGCCCCTTACAAACGAAACCGCTGCCCCGCAAAGGGCAATCACTGCGGCCACCTTAAAGACAAGGCCAAGGGCCTCAACATAAGCAGTCTGCCAGGGCAGAACAGATTTCAGGGCTGCAAATCTGGTATTAAAAATCGCCACCGAAAGAGCAACTCCAATTACCATTCCAACATTTCTCACGGTGGCCACAACTCCTCCGGCAACCCCCAGTTTGGGGAGCGGAACCGTACTCATAACAGAGCTGTTATTTGGTGACTGGAACATTCCCGTTCCCAATCCCATTAAAGCCATTTTCCAGACCAGTGACAGGGGCGACATATCAACACTTATATCTGCCAGTAAATACAAGCCAATTGCATTGATACTCAATCCCCCGGTAGTCAGCAAAAGAGGCCCTGTTTTATCTGAGAGCCAGCCGCTAAAAGGAGCTGTCAGAGCCATGACCACCGGAAAAGCAGTCATCACCAGTCCCATTTGATAGGCCTTCAGACTAAGTATCTCAGACATATAAAATGGCAGCAGATAAGTAGTGAAGAACATGGCCACAAAAGACAGCAATCCAGCTACATTGCCGGCAAAAAACAGCCTGCTGCGGAACAGGGAAAGTTCAATCATCGGCTGCTTGATTTTCAGTTGTGTAATAAAAAACGCTCCCAGAAGGACAGCCGAACCAACCAGGAGAACCAGTATCCGCTGGGAAGCCCAGCCATACTCCTGGCCATCAGACAGCCCCAAAAGAAAACAGGTTATCCCGCCGCCAAACAGCAGGGCCCCAAAATAATCAAATTTTTGTTTTCCCAGTATATCTTTGTCCCTTGGCAGGATAAAAAGGGATGCAATAAATCCCAAAATCCCAATAGGAATGTTAATATAAAATATTGCCCGCCATCCCAGACTGCTGACCAAAAAACCTCCCAAACTGGGTCCGGTGAGACTCCCCAGGGCAACTACGGTTCCCATAGTTCCCAAGGCCCGTCCCCGCTCCCTGGGAGGAAAACAGGAAGTTATCAGCCCCATAGCATTTGCCATCATCATTGCTGCGCCCACCGCCTGAATAATCCTGAAGAACACCAGCAGCTGTACAGTACCGGCTGTCCCGCACAGGGCTGAACCCAGCGCAAAACCCAGAAACCCCGCTGCATACACCCTGTTTTTGCCAATGATGTCTGCCAGCCTGCCAAAAGCCAGAAGCAGGCTCGAAATAGTCAGCAGGTATGCAGTGACCGTCCACTGCAGGGTCTCCTTGCCAACACCGAAATCAACAGAGATTGTCGGTAAAGCCACATTAACTATACTCCCATCCAGGGTAGCCATAAAAGTACCTGTGGCTACATTGCAAAGAACTATCCATTTAAAATAGGGCTTTTTCTTTAATTCTTCTTTCAATGACACCGTCTCATCTTCCCCCTGCATCAGCAGCATTCTGCATAAATTTTCTTGTCATGAAGATGAATAATATTGCTTCTTGGCCCGCTCAATCGGAGTCTCATCATGAATCCCCAGCTTATATCTTCTTTTATCCTCATACATGCTCTGATCGGCCCGTGTTAGTATATCACTGAGCCCTTCACGGCCAAATGCCGTTGCTGTACCGATACTAAGCGCCAGTGATATATCCTGGTTGTTATTTTGCTCCTCATTCCATTTGGCCACATTCTCCAGAATCCGCTTATGGACGATAAGCGCTTCCTCCCTGGTTGTATTTGGAAGAAGCATAACGAGCTCATCACCTCCGTAACGGCACACGGTATCACTGTCCCTGACACTGTACTGCAGGACATGGGCAGCAGCTTGGATAATTTGGTCACCCATGATGTGACCAAAGAAGTCATTGATAAATTTCAGGTCATTGACATCAACCATTATAATGGTCAGGTACAGGTCTTTTCTCTTTAACTGGGCAACTGCCTGATCCAAAACCTGGTCAAAATACTGGCGGTTATATAACCCGGTAAGTCCGTCCACAAAAGCCATTTTCTGAGTCTTGGCGAACAGCTGGGCATTTTTAATGGCTGCAGCAGCATGATTGGCAAAAGTATGTAAAAGTTCCTGTTCCTCCAGACCAAAGACATCCCGCTCCTCACTTTCCACCACAAGGGCCCCCAGGCACTTATCCTGGTCCTTTAGCGGCAGAACAAACACTGCACTTGTTTCCGGCCTTTTTACGATTTTATCAAAGCCCGGTCTGCCCCGTTCCAGGCTTACCATTTCCCCGGACCTTACTGCAAAGGCAATAATGCTGTCAGGAGAAGCAAAGTCAATTGTTTCCACAGGCGTTTCTCCAAGCAGGCAGTCTGTGGTCGCCATGGGGACAAGCTTTTCTCTGGCCTCATCCAGAAGATAAATAGTACCTGATGTGAAATTTATTACTTCAACCGCCAGCAGCAGAATCTTAAAAAGGACATCATTAAGATTGAGTGATGAATTAATTGTATGGCTCACCTTAAAAAGCGCCGACAGTTCCTTCTCTGATTTGCGGATACGGTCAGTAAGCTCACGTTTACCGGTAATATCCAGGCTGACCAATACCAGGCCAATGAACTCACCCTCAGGGGTAAATACAGGTGATACCAGTTTCTCCAGGTCAGGTTCTGAATGAACATCGATTCTTTTCCATTCTGCAAATTTTTTCCCACATGCGTTTCTAATCATTTCTTCTATTTTGACATATGTCTCTTTAGGGTGGCAGTCTTCCAGTTTTCTGCCCACCAGAGCTTCTCTGGGGATGTTTTTCATAATGCCTGCAGAGACATTACAGTACCGGATAATACCGTCTGGGTCCACAAAGATAATCCCAATATGCATACTTTCAAACAAGCTCAGCAAAACATCGACATCAAAAAACCGGTTCATCTTAACCCACCTCAATCGGATACCAAACTGAATCCCAACACCCCTGCCGAAGCAATATTACTCTGTATTTATCTTCCAGTTCGACACCATGCTGATTAATCCTTTTTTTCGTTTTCATTATTCCACCTATGCGAATAAATCAAACCCCCAAAGAATTACCTCCGGGGGTTCCGTAAAAGTCAATCAGTTAATTTCGAGAAGCACAGCCGTTTCATCACAGTTAGGGAACTTTGGACATTCTATACATTCTTTCCATACCTTGTGTGGCAGGATTTCTTTAGAGACCACCTTAAAACCGCATTTCTTAAAGAAAATTGCCTGGTAGGTAAGGGAAAATACCCGGAGAATGCCCAGATCCCATGATTCTCTGATAAAACAGCTTATCAGTCCCCTGCCTATTCCCTGTTTGGTATATTCGGGGGCAACTGCCAAAGCCCGTACCTCAGCCAGGTCTTCCCAGAGGATATGCAGCCCTCCGGCAGCAATCACCTTCCCATTATCCTCAGCAACAGTAAAATCCCTGATATGTTCATAAAGCATAGCCCTGGAGCGGGCCAGCATCAAACCTTCATTGGCATAGTGTGTGATTAGTGCATGAATGCATTCGGCATCACTGATTCTTGCTTTGCGATAAATCATCGAACCATAACCTTTCCTCGAAAATATGTAGTAATTATATCATTGAATATTTAGTTACTTCAACAAAAACTTTTCCCGACCTTAAGCGCCGTCTGGAAAAGCGCAAAAAAAGTGAGCGCCTCATATTCTTTGCACTGAGCGCTCCCTGAACTTCATAACCTTCTAATCCGTTTTACCTGTGGGCTGTTTTCATCTCCATGTGCCGTTCCTCCCACAACTATCTGCGGGATGTGGATTGTTGGCTGGGCATCGGAAACCGGTACCCCCTGACCGTCTTTGCCGCAGGTGCCTATGGTGTAGCCCAGGTCGCTGCCCACCATATCAACTGTCTGCAGCACCTCAGGACCATTGCCGGTTAGGGTCGCCCCCCTTACAGGTCCGGTGATTTCACCTTCTCTGATAAGGTATCCCTCAGCCACATCAAAGACAAAATCGCCATTGGTTGTATTTACCTGACCACCGCCCATCTTTTTGACCAGCAGCCCGTTTTTCACATGTTTAATTATCTTTTCGGGATCCTCCTTCCCTGAGGCAATATATGTATTGCTCATCCTGGGAATGGGTCTGTCCTGGTATGACTCGCGCCTTCCGTTGCCGGTCGGACTAACCCCTTGTTCGCGCATTGCCGTAAGCCGGTCATACATATATTCTTGCAGCACTCCATCCTTGATAAGGACCGTCTTCTGTCCCTGAGTTCCCTCATCATCAAACCTGAAGGAGCCATATTTCCCTTTTATCGTGGCATCATCAACAACAGTAATCAGGTCAGACGCCACCTTTTGGCCTTTTTGTCCGGCATAAACAGAGAGTTTCTTCTGGACCAGGTCTGCCTCCAAGCCATGACCGCAGGCCTCATGCACCATAGTCCCGCCGGCTTCTCCCGACATGACCACTTCCATCTTCCCCGCAGGTGCAGGCTTGGCTTCCAGCATTTTAACAGCCCTTCCCGCTGCTTCTTTGGCCACATCTTCAGGACTGTATTCCTGCAGCAGTTCAAAACCCTGAAAACCGCCTATGGCATCATAGCCGGTCTGGATTACACCTTTATCCATGGCAACCGTGTTTATCATAAACCGGGTTCTTACCCTCTGGTCTCGGACATAATCTCCCTTTGTATTGGCAATGACGACATTTTGAATAACATCCCCAATCCCAACAGTAACCTGTTTAATCCGGGAGTCAAATCCCCTGGCCGCCCTGTTGCCCCTGAGCACCATTTCCACCTTATCATCAATGCTGACAGTATCAGGCATTTTTTCAATCCCAATCTCAACTACAGGTTGTACTTCCCTGAGGTCTACAGTAACATCACGTCCGCCTTCAGAAGCAGCGCTGACAACACCGGCAACCTTGGCAAGCCCTTCCTTGGAAACGTCATTGGTATATGCATAAGCTGTCGCATCTCCGGAAATTACTCTAATCCCGGCGCCGATATCTATGCCTGAGTTAATCCGTTCAATTTTATCAGCCTCACAGGCTACGGCAGCAGTCTTTTTTTCTTCAATAAATATATCTGCAAAGTCGCCCCCCCTGGCAACGGCCAGATGGAGTATTTCCTCGAGATCACCCTTTGCTAACACAGAAGCACCCCCAAAGTTAAATACTTTCCCTCCGGTTTATTGTTTGCCCCCAATTGCCTTAGTATACTTCATTCCGCTGTCCCTGCAGCACAATTTTCAGGATATCATGGGGTATCTCTGAAACAATTGCAACCCTGCCTATAATCTCAGGCAGTATATATCTGATTTTACCGGCAACTGCTTTTTTATCATGGTACATGTTTTTTATTATTTCGGCAATATCCAGCTTCCCGAAACTGCCGGGCAGTCCATATGTGTCAATCAGGCTTTCAATCCGTGCCAGGTCGTTTTCCGGCAGCAGACCCGTCTGCACCGCGGCCCTGGCGGCAGATACCATACCAATGGCTATGGCCTCACCGTGGACAAACTTAGTATACCCGGTCAGCGCCTCATAGGCATGTCCAAAAGTATGACCCAGGTTAAGAATAGCCCTGATACCCTGCTCAGTTTCGTCCTCTGCAACTACATCTGCTTTAATCCGGCAGGAGGTCTGCACAACCTGAGTAATGGTCCCGGTGTGCAGCTCTCTTACTTTCAAGGCCTCCTTTTCCAGAAAGGCAAAAAATTCGCTGTCTCTGATGATGCCGTATTTAATTACTTCCGCCATACCGGCCCTGAACTGCCGCTCATCTAGGGTATGGAGTGTACTTATATCAGAAAAAACCATCTTGGGCTGGTAAAACGCCCCAATTATATTTTTCCCTCTGGGGTGGTTAACAGCCACCTTTCCTCCCACACTACTGTCCACCTGGGCCAGGAGTGTCGTGGGGACCTGTATAAAGGGAACCCCTCTCATATATGTTGCCGCAATAAAGCCGGCCAGGTCGCCGATTACACCGCCTCCCAGGGCCAGTACCGCACTGTTGCGGTCAAGACCGTTGGCAAAGGCAGTATCATAAAGGCGTCCCGCTGACTCCAGGGATTTATATTTTTCCCCATCAGGCACCTCAGCAACAATTGCTTCAAAGCCCGCTGCTTCCAGACTTTTGGTAACAAGCCTGCCATAAAGCGCCCTCACCTTGGGGTTGGTAACCACCATAATCCTGCTGCCAATCCCAAGTTCCTTAACATATGCCCCCAGGTCAGGGAGAATGTTGCTGCCGATATGTATCGGGTAACTTTTACTGCCGAGATTCACCTGAACAGTTATCATGAATTCTGCCGCTCCCTGTTTTTCCTGTAGCTTTCGAATATCCGCCTTACCTCTTCAACCACATCATCAAGTTCCCGCTGTGAGGTGTCAATCCTGAAAGACGCAAGGGCATAATACGGCTCCCGGTCTGCGAGCATTTTAATGATTTTCCCCAAGGGGTCATCTGTCCGCAGCAGGGGACGGGTCTTTTTCCTTTTTGTCCGTTCATGGATGATTTCCGGTTTGGCTTCCAGGCAGACCAATAATCCGTCCCGCTGCAGCAATTCCACATTTTCACTGTCAAGCACAGCCCCGCCGCCGGTTGCAATAACCAGGTTGTCTTCACGGGTTATTCTCCTGACAGCCGCCTTCTCCTCGGAACGGAAGCGAATTTCCCCGTGTTTATCAAAAATATCACTAATACTCATTCCGGTTACTCTTTCAATTTCGTGGTCAGTATCTACAAATTTCATTCCCAGCCTTCTGGCCAGTTTTTTGCCAACTGTTGTTTTCCCTGTACCCATATAACCTATCAAAACCAAATTTGGCATCTTTACACCCGCTTTACATAATTAACATATGCATCATAATTCCGCTTCATCTCTGCCAGGCTGTCCCCGCCAAACTTCTCCGCAATTGACCTGGCAATTTCAAAACAAACCACAGCCTCACCAACTACCACCGCAGCAGGGACGGCACAAACATCGGACCTCTCAATGGAAGCCTCATAGGGTTCCTTTGTATGCATATCCACACTCCTGAGAGGTTTATACAGTGTCGGGATAGGTTTCATCACAGCCCGCAGCACCAGCGGCTCCCCGTTGGTAATCCCGCCCTCCAGGCCCCCGGCCCGGTTGGTATTCCTCCGGAACCCGTCTGAGTGGCTGTAAAACAGCTCATCATGCACCTGTGAGCCGGTCAGCCTTCCTGCCCGAAACCCAATGCCGAACTCCACACCTTTGATTGCCTGGATGCTCATTACTGCCTGGGCCAGCCTGCCGTCAAGCCTGCGGTCATACTGTACATGACTGCCCAGCCCGGGCGGCAGTCCGGTAACAATTATTTCAAAAATCCCACCCAGGGAATCACCATCATCCCGGCAGCGGTCAATTTCCTGCTTCATTTTAGCTTCTGTCGCACTGTCCGCACACAGTAACTCTGACTGGGCGGCCCTCTGAAAGATTTCTTCAGTATCACCGGGGATTTCACTAATTTCTATGCTCCCAATAACGGTTACATGACCAAATATCCTGATGCCAAACTGTTCCGCCAGGGCTCGTCCTGCTGTCCCGGCGGCCACTCTGGCAGCTGTCTCCCTGGCGCTGGCCCGTTCCAGGATGTTTCTGATGTCAGTATGACCGTATTTGAGGGCGCCGCCCAAGTCTGCATGCCCCGGCCTGGGTTTTGTCACCACCCGCTCATCAAGCCTGGCATCATCCCCGGGGGACATAACCTCAGACCAGTTAGCCCAGTCCCGGTTCTCGATAACCAAAGAAACGGGGCCCCCTGTAGAGAGGCCGCCTCTGACTCCGGCAGTTATGCTGACACGGTCTTTTTCAATTTTCATCCGGTCACCCCTGCCATACCCTCCCTGGCGTCGCGCTAACTGACTGTTTATGTAGTCCTCTGTCAGGGGAACTCCGGCCGGAAGCCCTTCAACTAATGCTGTCAAAGCCCTGCCGTGGGATTCCCCGGCTGTCAGGTATCTTAACAAATCTACCACTCCTGTAAAATAAAATAAAAATAGTAAATAACAACCTGAAACTCCGGTGTTATTTACTATTATGAAGTGATTTCGGCTTGTTGTCAATGTGTGGTTACTTCAACTCTACCAGTCCGAGATCGTTTACCTCAATCTGTTTAGCCGCACCACTGCTGTCCCGAAGAATAATCCTGTAAGGCCCGTTATCTGTATTCCCATTCTCATCCCAAGCATTTCCTTCAGGAGTGAAACTGAATTTGAGGTCTGACGAAAGTGTTGCTGAGATTGTTATTTCACGGTCCAGTACAACTATTTCCGTAACATTACTATAATCATGAGGCACAGAAGTAACGTCAACCTCACAAAGATAATATTCGCCCGGCTTAGTTTGGTCAATTAAAATACCATAATGTTTACTTTCCTCTTGTGCCATTGTTCTTATCATTCTGATGTCAGATATGAGTTCCCTGCTCTGACCGGTCAGGGATGCTGAATCAGCCCCGGATTTAAGCCCTGTAGCTATGACTACGGCAGAAATAATGCCAAGTAAAACTAATGCCACCATTATTTCAACAAAGGTAAAACCTCTTTCATTACCAAAAATACGTCTCATGTCTTCGCCCCTCTCTTTCTATACAAAGGGGTTATTCTTTCCTTTTGCCGGTGACCTGGGAATGCTATCCTGGTTATTTAATGCAGAATTACCGGTTTTTGCCGAAAATACGCTTAATGATATATTGCCTTTAACATTGTTACCGTACTGATCGATTGACATTCCGTTGATATAAAGCAGTCTCTGCGGTTTTTCCAGTTTAGCCGCAAACTGCCGCAGTTGTGTATAAGTCCCGCTGATTTTTATGCTCACCGGAAGAATGCGGGTACCCGGAACAGCAGTGTTTTCCGCGAATTCTCCCGTATTGAATTCATTTACTGTTACCCCTGTTGCCACTGCATATGAATACAGCATATGTATAAGTCCGGCAGTTTCCCTGGTAACTGGCAGTTGTGCCCTTAGCACACCAACTTCTTTTTTCAGCTGCTCTGTATCTCCCTTTTGATCTTCAAGTCGTTTCTGTTCGCCTTCAAGTACAGCGAGTTTTTCTTCAAGGGCGGACAGTTCCAGTTTCCGGGCGGCCAGTTCCTGCCACACCGGCTGTACCAGGTATACATAAAATACCGCCACAAATGCAACTAAAATCCCGATTAATATAATGTTCTGTTCCCTTCTGCTTAATCCTGAAATCATTGCTTAATTCCCCCTTCCGCCGGGGTAATTACTAAATTGAAAACAACATAACCTGCCTTCTCATCCCTTACGCTTGCTTTTATGTACACATCATTAAGAATTTCGGAATCCAGCAGATTTGCCTGAAATTGAGCCACAACATCATAAGAAGGCGCTGTTCCCTTAATATCAATACTTCTGGGATTGACAGTCATATTCATTGACCTTAAGGTAACTAAAGGCGGCAGCAGCCTGGCAGCCTCATCCATGCACCTGGTCAGTACAGGCTTGGCGGCATCAATCTTCTGAATAGCCCCTTCCACTTCGGACTTCTCTTTCTTAAGCCGACTTAATTCGTCTGCAGCCGCTGACACCTGGGTTAGTTTTTCTATTTTGACCTTGTTTTCTTCAATTTTGGCCGCAGTCCTGTAGCTGAGAAAAAACATGCTCCCATAAGCAGCCGCAGACAATGCCAGGATAATAACACCAGCTATCACTAAAACCATGCTGGGGCCTTTCTTATCCTGTCTTTTTGTGTCTGCCGGCGGCGCTAAAAGGTTAATCCTGTTTTGCATTTATTCCACCTCACTTACTGCCAGTCCGACCACAACCGCAAGCGCTGAGCCGGCTTCTTTGATTTCTTTTTCCCTATGCTGCAGTTTGGGCGAAATATTCATCCTCTCTGCCGGGTTTAATACCTGGACTGGTAACTCAAGTTCATCACTTATTTGACCGGCCAGCCCCTTAAAGAGAGCGCCTCCACCGCTGATATACATCCGGTCAACCCGCAGTTCCCGGTGCCTGGTCATAAAGAATTCCAAAGACCGGCCCAATTCATTTATTAGTTCAGATATAACCGGGGACATTATTTCAGCCTTTTGGTATAACAGGACACTCAATCCTTTATTGTCTATGCTCCCGCTGAGGTCCACCAGTTTCTTGGTCGATTCAGCTTCCTCAAAACTGATGCCATAATGATTGACAAGTGCATTAGTTATTTTATTGCCGGCAGTTGTCAGACCCCTGGTAAATCGCAGGACCTTATTATCGAATATTGAGATATTAGTAGTTCCTGCCCCTATATCAACTACTGCAAAACAACCGGTCATTTTTGCAGGCCCCTCAACAATTTCCACAGTCCTCAGAAGCGCCAGAGGATCAACATCCATCACTACAGGCTCAAACCCGATGGACTTGATAATATTCACATAATGATTTATAATTTCGTTCCTGGCGGCAACAACCATGATTTCATTTTTTTTGACCCCTCCCTCACTAACCTCCCCGACTTTCATAAAGTCAACCACAATCTCTTTGCTGGGAATCGAAAGCTGGGCCTCAACCTCATATTTGACCGCTTCTGTCATTTCCTTTTCCGGCATCGCCGGCATATTAAAGTGCCTGATTAATACACTATCACCGGAAATCGCAGTAGCCACCCTGGGCATTTCACCGGGGAAGAATTGTTGGACTTTCTGCAGCGCCAGTATCAGGGACTGGGCATTGGTGATATTGCCGCCGGAAACACATCCTCCAGGAGTGGGAACCATAGCAAAATTTATAATTTCATAGCTGCCTCCAGATTTCCTGACTTCTGCCAATTTAATACTCTGCTCACCTATATCGAGTCCTATGATGCTGCCTTTTTTTGAAAACAGGCCCATTTCCCACACTCCTCTATGATGGTTTTTCTATTTTGGTGATATAAATGTTTATCAGTTTTCCTGCCAGCCGATAATTTTCAGGCTAAGGTTCTCCACCCCGCCCGTGCCAGTTCCGGAGCCGGGAAGTGTTGTGTAACTAGCGGCAAGATTCTGGTCATGAAGAATCGTGCCCTGCCCTGTAGCCAGTACAGAATTCCCAACCACAGACCCGGTAATGTCGCCCTGCCCACTGAGCTTTATCATCCCATTAGGGGCGTAGATAACACATCTGGAATCATTCTGGCCGCTGGCTGCAATCGCAGGATTTGCACCGGAACTATTGTCAGACAATGAAATAATTGCCCCGAAATCAAGTACTGCATCTGATTGACCACTAAGATTGACAGTTTTCTTTGCCAAAATCACACCATCACCGGTTACCTTGCTTTGGCCGGAAATGGAAACATCTCCATCAACTAAGATAATCCCAGTGATGGTCACCTCCGCAGTACCGCTGATGCTGAGATTTCCGGCTATATACCGCTGGGTGAGATTTTCCACTTCATCGTTGCTATAGCTTACATCACCTGACTCAGTGGTTGTGTAAAAATTATAATTTATGACATCAACCCATTCTTCTGGAATCTCCGGCATGTCCAATGAATCGTCAGAATTAAGTGGAATAGAATCGCCGACCACCTTGTCTCCCCCTGATATTCCACTCATATAATAGGCATCACCATTAACCTCGGCTTGGCCACTTAAATAAATTCCCCCGTTGCTGCGAATATCTCCCTGAACCGGGTTTGGCGTAGAATCGGTGTTTGCTTGTCCTTCCATCGTCATATCACCATTGGAGAATATGGCATAATCAAACACTCCCGAATATCCTGAACCCAAGCTGTAAACAGCCTCAAAAGTTGCCGTGATTTTTCGTTTTACCGCAGTCCCCGGCAGTTCAGACTCAACAACGGCTTTAAAGATCGTTGGGCCCTGCCGGCTGACAGAGACTATCCGGTACTCTCCACCGGAAGCGGTTCCGGAAACGGGTGAACCAAATGTATATGAACTGTCTGTCAGGTACTCGTAAACGGCGTCATATACGACGCCACCGCTTTCCTTATTGATATTGACCGCACTTTCGGCTGTATAAAGAGCCTGCATACCATCTGCTTCAAGATGGGTCACCATGGTCTTGTCAGTAGAAATATTAATTGCAGCCGTCCCCAGGATTAACAGCATGGTCACAACCAGAAGCACCAATATCAATGCAGAACCATCGGTTTTATTAAATACCCTGACACTTTTTGCGAACAACTTCCCCATAGCGGTATCCCCCCTGTCTTACTCGGTTCTGGCTGCAGCCACCGACTCCAGAGCTGCAGTCTTCCCGTCTTTAAAACGAGCCTGAAGATATATCTTCACGGTTTTGGTAGATACGGTTGTAAATACCAGGTCAGTAATTGTGATTTCTCCCGATGTAAGCCCCTGGGCATTACCCCAGGAACCTGCTGAAGTCTCAGTCTCCCTTACCAAGACACCATTATCAACCTTAAACCGGCATAGCCTTTCAGCGCCTAACGAATCTAAATCCCGGTAGCGCAGTTCACCCTGAGACGCAACACTGATATAACCCCCCTGAGTTTCTCGCACCGTTTTTGACATGAAATTCATTGCCGAATTAAGATTGTCCAGCAGCTCTATCTGCCGTTCTGTTGTCCCGAAATATGTTATCCCATGGGACATTAACATCAGGACAGATACAGAAAGCATTCCCAGGAGCGCAATGGCAACAACCAATTCCAGCAAGGTAACCCCTTTTTGATTATCGATATAATCCTTCTTTAACATAGCATCACCTGTTAACCAAAACCTCACCTTTCAGGAGTTCTCTCCATCCCTATCTCAACAATTCTCTCCTGCCCGCGTGTGTCAGGCCAGTACACCCTGACACTGACCTCGTACATATTATCATAGACAGGACTAGGTTTGATGTCCCTATATATCCTGTAATTTGTTTTATCAAAATCAACTGTCTCACTATAGGTTCCCGCAGTCACTGTCGCGTTCCTTACATTTTCCATGCTCCGCCGGGCCATTTGGGTAGCAGTAGTCTTTCTCAGGGAATCAACATTCGAAGTAAAGCTGAACTGAAACAGAGCTAGAATAGTGACCATAGCCATTGCCAGAATCCCCAAGGCCACTACCACCTCCAGCAATGAGGAACCTCTACTGTTAAATATATCTTTGATTCCGATTTTTCCCCTTTTCATAAGCAAATCCACCATTCCGTTTTCCTTCACACATTATCAGATTTAGTGCATTATCAGGTCGAGATATAACTCAAGCAATTCAGTTTGGAAAAAATAAATGAAAAAAGCGCCAGTTGACAAAAATGGTCCAAACGGTATCCCCGTTTTTCTGAGAGGTTTTCTTTTTATGATACAAAGTATGATTCCAAACAGGCTGCCCATTACGGAAGCCAGAAAAACAGTTGCCAGGATACCTTGCCACCCCAAAAATGTTCCCATAGCCGCAGCGTATTTTATATCTCCCCCGCCCATGCCCCCGCGGGAAGCCATGGCCGCAGCAAATAATACCACCCCCCCTGCCAGGAAGCCTTCCAGGCTGTACCGCCATCCCTGATGTCCTCCCGCTGCCAGAACAAACCCTGATACAGCTCCAAAAATATTTAATTTATTGGGAATGATGCGGTGTTCAATATCGATTACGGCAGCCAAAAATATTATAATTAAAAAGATTGTAACGGACAGAAAATGCCAGGTTGGACCGTACATAAGAAACAAAGTATAAAATGAGATGCCAAAAATTAATTCAATTATGGGGTAACGAATAGAAATCTTATGATTGCAGTAAGCACATTTCCCCTTAAGATATATGTAGCTGAGAACAGGTATCAGATGCTGCCACTTAATCCGCTTTTTACACAAGGTACAGTGGGATGGCGGCCAGACAACCGATTCGCCCCTTGGGAGGCGGCAGATAACTACATTGATGAAACTGCCTATAATAAGGCCTAATAAAAATATGATAATATTCATTAATTCCCCCGGCAATTTAAAGAATATGTCTGGGCAGAACTGGCACGCTCTGCCCAGGTATAGTGAGAAATGAATTTGCTTAGTGTCCGTGATTGGTTCTGTCGACCTTTCCGTCTGAAATTGAATACGAACCTTCAGTAACAGGACATTCAGGCTCAACATTGAGGTAATCCTCATCTGCGAGGTCGCTAACATCAGCCGGATACGAACTTTCGTTAAAATAATACCTCTGTAATGCACTGTCTATCAGGTTCATATTAGTCTCACAGGTACTCTTCTTAGCCTCATCGGAACTGGTGGCAATTTTGGGAACAACTATCGCTGCCAGTATCCCCAGGATTACTATAACCACCAACAGTTCAATAAGTGTAAAACCACTTTCATCTCTGGTGTTTTTCAGCATCCTGTTAATTCTTATCATAATTCCTTTTTTCATTCTTTCACCCCCTTCCAGCGTTATTTAAATACTGAATCCGGTTAAATTAAATTCCTGAACCCATCTGGCTGTACACTTCAAAAATGGGTAACAAAATACTCAGCATTATCCCCCCAATGATTACCCCAAGAATGACAATCAAAAACGGCTCAATCAATGAAGTCATGTTATCTGTCATGTACTTTGTTTCTTTATCATAAAAATCAGCAACCTTAACCAGCATGTTTTCCAGGGTACCCGTCTCTTCACCAATAGCAATCATGTTTATCATCATGGGTGTAAACACCCTGGATCTTTCCAGGTGTTTTGCCATGGCATCACCCTCGCGGACACCGTTGGAAACCTCAGCCAGTTCCCCCGCCACAACGGCATTCCCGGCAATACCCTGGGTTATCTCAAGTGCCTGTATTATCGGCACCCCGCTGGCCAGCAGTGTTCCCAGTGAGCGGCTGACTTTTGCCAGCGATGATTTTAACAGGAGCTCTCCAAATACCGGTATCTTAAGGACAAACCTGTCAAACCTTGCTCTGCCCTCGGGGGACCTGACATACCTTACAGCCAGCAATGCCAGCAAAACTGCCAGTAAGGCCAAGATGAGAAAATAAGACTTCAGGAAATCGCTAATCCCCAGGACTATCCTTGTCGGCAAAGGCATCTGGATATCCATTGTCTCAAATAACAGCATAAAATTAGGGATAATGAATGTAAGCATAAGAACAACCACAAGAGCAGCAAAACCAAGGACTATCAGGGGGTACCGCACAGCCCCCTTTACTTTTTCGCGCATCTCATGGTCATTTTCAAAGGTTACCGCCAGGCGATCCATAACATCATCCAGAAAACCACCGGCTTCACCTGCGCGCACCATAGCCATTACAAACATTGGGAAGACACTCCTGTGTTTTCCCATGGCCTGAGAAAGGGAAGAACCGCTTTCCACATCTCTCCTCATATCTTCCAGGGAATCGCGGAGTTTCATTTTTTCCGTCTGTTCAATCAGTATGTTCAGGCTTTTTAACAAAGGTAGTCCAGAGCTGGCCATCGTGGCAAATTGTCTGAAAAAAATCGCCAAATCCTTTGGGGTAACAGTGCTCCACTTTGCAAAGGTCTCTCCAACTGTAGGTGATTCCAGCTTTAGTTCAACCTTGGTTATAAAATAACCCGTCTGCCGCAACCGTTCAACTACAAGTTCCTTCGATTCGGCCTCTATTTCCCCGGCATGTGTTTTTCCCATCCCATCTCTTACTTTGTATACATATACATGGGCCATTTATTTTCACCACCTATAATCTCTGAACCAGTCTGGCAAAGTTTTCCTGGTCCAGGGTGCGTTTGCGGGCATCCTCATAACTGATAATTCCCCTCATGTATAAGTCTCGCAATGAATAATCCATTGTCTGCATACCAATCTTTAAGCTTGACTGAATAATTGTAGGCAGCTGGTGTGTCTTGCCTTCCCGGATTAAATTGCGAACAGCGGAGTTGGCTACAAGTACCTCAACTGCCGCAACCCGCCCTTTGCCATCCACCCTTGGCAATAATGTCTGAGCAATTATCCCTTCAAGGATTAATGCCAATTGCACCCTCACCTGGTTCTGCTGGTACGGTGGGAAGACATCGATAATCCGGTCTATTGTCTGAACTGCATTGCTGGTGTGCAGGGTGGCTAGAACAAGATGGCCTGTTTCTGCAGCAGTAATAGCAGTTGAAATTGTATCCAAGTCTCTCATCTCACCTACCAAGATTATATCAGGGTCTTGCCGCAGTGCAGAGCGCAGGCCTGAGGCAAAGCTTTCTGTATCAATACCTATTTCCCTCTGATTGACAATGCAGTTCCGGTGAGTATGCAAAAACTCTATGGGATCCTCCAGTGTGATAATATGACCTTGTATCTCCTTATTAAGAAGGTCAATCATAGCCGCCAGGGTCGTTGATTTACCGCTTCCCGTCGGCCCGGTTACCAGTACAAGACCATGGGGCCTCATGGCCATTGTCTTGACCACTTCAGGCAGACCGAGTTCTTCAGGAGTAAGGATATTAGGTGGAACCACCCTTATAGACATGGCAACAGAACCGCGTTGTTTGAATACATTAACCCGGAAACGGCCGAAACCATAAATAGCGTATGAAAAATCCACTTCCCCCTGCTGTTCAAATACTTTACTATGCTCTGCACCCATAATTTGTTTGGCAAGCTCCAATATTTCATGCCTGTCCATCTTATTTCCAGCCATGAAATTGGTGCTTCCATTGATCCTGATTACAGGCGATGCATTTGTAGTAATATGGAGATCTGAGGCCCCCATATCGACCGCTTTTTTCAGCAAATCATCTATGTGCATTTTCCCACCTCTTAAGCTGAGCTGTCACTCAGCGGATTCGTCGGTCACAAAGACAGCCCGCATTACCTCTTCCAGACTGGTCAGGCCCAGGGCCACCTTTCTCAAGCCATCCTGTTTCAGGGTCATCATTCCTTCTTCAATCGCCACTGTTTCAATCTGGTCGGCAGGAGCCTTGTTGGTTACCAGGTCTTTGACCCATGAACTCATAAACAGGACTTCCTGCAGAGCCAGCCTGCCCCGGAACCCAGTATTGTTACAAGCAGGACATCCTTTGGGCTGAAACAGAACAACCCGTTCATCAGCTCTTGCCTTGATGCCCAGTTTTTCCACAAGCATTTCCGATGGTTCGTATGGCTCCTTACATTCGGGACACAGGCGGCGCACTAGCCGCTGGGCCACAATCCCAACCACAGATGAGGCCACCAGAAATGGTTCAATCCCCATCTCCATTAGTCTGGTAAGAGTCGCTGAAGCAGTGTTGGTATGTAAAGTAGAAAGTACCAGATGTCCCGTCATCGCTGACTGGATGGCAATCTTGGCTGTCTCGGGGTCTCTGATCTCCCCGACCATGATGATATCCGGGTCCTGGCGCAGCACTGAGCGCAGCCCTCCGGCAAAGGTTAGTCCGGCTTTAACATTAAGCTGTACCTGGTTAACTCCGCCCAGGGTATACTCCACCGGGTCTTCAAGGGTAATAATGTTCTTTTCCGGGGTGTTAATATCACTTAATACCGAGTACAGTGTGGTGGTTTTTCCGCTGCCGGTAGGACCGGTTACCAAGATTATCCCATAGGGATGGGTAATTACAGTGCGGAACTTTTTCAAAATCTCCGGGAGCATCCCCAGTTCCTGTAAGTGCATCAGTCCCCTGGATTTGTCCAGGATCCTTAAGACTACTTTTTCTCCAAATATTGTCGGCAGGGTGGAAACCCTGAAATCAATCTCCTTATTTTCAATTTTCATCTGGATACGGCCATCCTGAGGCACTCTGCGTTCAGCTATATCAAGGTCTGCCATGATTTTGAGCCTGGAAATGACCGGGGCCTGCATCCTTTTGGGAAACTGGGTGACATCACTAAGCACACCGTCAATCCGGTAGCGCACATGAAGCTCCTTTTCCCTTGGTTCCACGTGAATGTCACTGGCTCTGCCGGCCACTGCCTGTGTAATCAGAGAGTTGACCAGCTTAACCATAGGAGCATCCTCAACTATCTCCCTTAACTGGTCCAAACCACCCTCATCAAAATCCAATCCCAGATCTTCAGGGATGTCTTCAACCATTTTAACTATACTGTCCTTGCCAAAATAAGTGGCAATAGCGCTGTCGATGTCACTTTCTGACGCTATGGCAGGCTCAACATCACACCCTGAAGCAATCCTTACATCATCAACTGCCAAGACATTAAGCGGGTCAGCCATAGCTAAGGTAATCCTGTCATCATCCAGCTCCACCGGAATTACCTTGTACTTCAGGGCCAGTTGTTCGGGAATCAGTTTCACCACTTCAGGGTCCAGGTTCCGCCTGCTGATATTTATCAGGGGCAATCCCAGTTTTGCTTCAAGTACCTTCAGAACTGTCTCTTCATCGACAAAACCCATACTGATGAGAATTCTGCCCAAGCGCTCATTTGTTTCCTTCTGTTTATCAAGAGCAGCCTGAAGCTGTCCTTCTGTCAGCAGGTTATCTTCACGAAGTATTTCTCCGAGCCGTTTCCGGATAGGTAAAAACACAAGTCTGCCTCCTGTCACAATGCCTTTTCGGCAAAATATCGAAAATAACAATACTAATACCAGAATTATGTAGTACTATGTAGAATAACTTCTACTCTTCTTTACTAAATCCTGCTAAACTTGTACCTAAGAGCACAAAAAAAATGTCAAATTTAGCAAAGCCCTTCAAAAAAAAGACAAAAAAAAGAAGCTTAAGCTTCCTCCTGTTCAGAAATCTTTTTAACCTGTATTTTATCTTTCAGAAAATCCAATAAGCCTTTGTTTCTTTCTTCAATCAGTTTCTCTTCCACTCTTATTTTCTCTTCCCGCAGTTCCCGGACCTGTTCGGCCAGTTTCCTGCTATCTTCGCGGTAGGCATGCAGTTCCCGCATAATTGCAGAAAACATGAAAAACACAGTTGTCTTAAAATTGCTTTCAATACCAAGACCGCTGGTCAGGGTCCGTTCCATCTCCAGCTTCCGCTGGGCTCCTTTAATAGTATACTGTTCGGTATAGAGCAGTTCCTTAATCTGGTTGAATACCTCCAGGTTCTTTTCGGTAAACCTTTTATGCTGGCCTTTCTTATTTTTTATGTTCAGGAATTGAGCGAATTCCTTTTCCCAAAACCTGACAGTACTTGTCTCAACCTGGAGTATTGTAGCTACCTGCTGCAAGGTCAAACTCCGCTCAGCTTCTCCGGTCAATTTCAATCACCACGCTTCCAAACTACCTGCTAAATAAACAAGCTAGTAGGTACTTCATTACCTCCACATTAAAATCCTCCATATATGACAGTTTTTTTACCAACATTTTCCAACATTTTTTGACATTACTGCTTAGCTCATGATCGCTTTCATAAGCGCTTCTCTCATTACCTCCACCGGAGCCTCCCGGCCTGTCCACAGCTCGAAGGCAATAACACCCTGGTAAAGGAGCATTCCCATTCCATTCATCACGGGATGCCCATGTTTTTTGGCCTTCTTCAATAGCAATGTCTCACCGGGATTGTATATCAGGTCACAGACCAGGACTCCTTCCGGTATCCCGTCAAACCTAAGCGGCGGCATTTCATCTGTGTTTGGGTGCATTCCCAGCGGTGTGGCGTTAATTATAATATCGGAATTTGCCGCAGCCAGGGATATGGCGGTTTCGTCCCAGGCAGCCTCGGCAACAGAGGCTGCGGATGCGGAAGTGATCACCTTCTTTATAGAAGTAATCTCCTGCGGAAAAGGTGAACTTAAGATCACCTTTTCTACCCCCTCCAGGGCTAGCTGTATGGCAACTGCCCTGGCAGCTCCCCCGGCGCCGATAATGGTAACCCGCTTTCCTGCCGGCTCAACTCCGGCTTCTTTTCTAAGTGCGGCCACAAAACCCGGAGCATCGGTGTTATAGCCGGTTAGTCTGCCATCCTTATTCACAATAGTATTCACTGCGCCTATTAACTGTGCCTCGGGGGCTAGGTTATCCACCAACTCCATAACAGCTGTTTTATGAGGGATTGTCACATTAACCCCGGCAAGGTTCATTCCTCTGATTCCTGCTGCTGCTGTGAAAAGTTCCTCCGGTTTTACGCAAAAAGGTACATAAACATAATCCAGACCCAGCCGGCTAAAAGCTGCATTATGCATAGCAGGTGAAAATGAATGCTCCACCGGATAACCAAATAATCCGGTAACTTTTGTCTTTCCGCTGATACTTCTCATCTCTTCACCCCACTGTCATGTAATAGAACAAATTCGCCGCTCTGCCAGGATATAATCTTAAGCCCCAAAACAATGCCTTGAAAAGAAAAAAGGTGACCCAAAGGATCACTGAGGAGAGAAAACTAAATTGTAGAAGCCTTGTCCTTAGCTCTATTATACTACAAACCGCTGTCGTAACAGCTCGAAATCTGACCCCAGCAAAATTATTTTTATCAAGACATCTGTTTAATATTATCGCCGCCTTACAGGGGCCTTAACTATCCGGTTTTTTGCCAAATTTCTGAGCACTAACTTTTCGGCAATCCGGACAAACCTGGTGCCGACAAATTCAGTTTTGCAGATTGGTTTTACCAGAACAGTATAGCAGCCCAGCCTGTTGCCGCCAAATACATCTGTGAATAGCTGATCACCGACAACAGCAGTTTCATCTTTGTCCGTCCCGAGAATCTTCAGGGCCTTTAAAAAAGGCTTCCGCCGCGGCTTTCTGGCCCTGCCCACTCCGGGAATCCCCAAAGGGCTCAGGATATCTGAAACCCGGCTGTTAAAAGCATTAGAAACAACACAAATTTTTAACCCGGCTGCAGTATAATCCTGCAGAAGGCCGGAAATTTCAGGTTCTATAGCTTCGCTTTTCCATGAAAGCAGTGTATTGTCCAGATCAATAATAAGTCCTTTGATACCACGTTCAACGAAATACTTAGGTCTGATGTCAGTTAATGAAGAAATATACGCATCCGGATGGAACATTGATAACAATAGCTTCCCCTCCTCCAACCCTTACAGGAATATTATACCACACCTATTGCAGTTCATCCAAGGAAGCAAAGGAATAACCTGCCGCACGGAGGTCTTTTAGTATTCCGTC
>NZ_JAHHUL010000031.1 GCF_019008365.1 Phosphitispora fastidiosa
TGAACTATTGGGAAACCTGATAGTCCTATTACCAGTTCTATCTTGTATTATAAAGAACTGCGGAGTACTATGTCAATAAGAGGAACGTTCCTTTGTAAAGATATTCAGGTCAACCGGCGCATTCGCAACAGTGCTCGATGATAAGGATCAGCGGTGTAAAGGGAAGCGCCCTTTGTCCGTGCAGGCCAACACGGACAGGAACATAAACATGAACAAGGAGGATATAATGTTTAAAGAACAGAATGTTTTCATCACCGGTGGAGCAGGTTTCATAATGTCCCATGTTGTTGAAAGGCTTGTCGCTGCTGGTAAAAATGTAGTGATTTTTGATAACTGTGAGGAACATGGCCTTTATGAGGAAACTCAACAGCTATTAAAAACCATCGATAACCTTAAATTTATACAAGGAGATATTCGGGATGGAGCTGCTGTCAGAGAAGCTATGGAGGGGGCAGAAGTAGTCTACCATTTTGCCGCCCTTATGGGAACTAGTTCCCGGTTTAAGCAAGAAAAAGTTACCATCGAAGTGAATGTCTTGGGTTCTTTGAATGTTCTGCAGGCTGCTCTTGATCAGGGTGTTAAGTACTTTATTCATCCGCCTCGTCCACCGCTGACTCAATGGGTGTCCCCATACATTATCAGTAAGATTGCACAAACCCAATTCACTGAACTTTTCCATCGGACATACGGGTTGCCGACCATTGGTTTAAATATTGCCAATTGTTATGGACCTAGGGAACGCTCCGTCCTGAACAGTAACGCATATGTTAAACGGGAAGGCAAAAAGTTGGTTGCAACTTGTATCTTAGCTGCACTGCAAAACGAGCCTCTGCCTGTGTTTGGTGATGGGCTCCAAAGTTCGGACTTTATATACCTTGATGACGTTGTTGAGGCATGTATAAGAGCGCCTCAAGAAGCAGCGATCGGTAAAACTATGGAGATTGGTACGGGTGTTAACACTACTGTAAAGAAAGTCGCTGAGACCATAATTGAAGTCGTAGGCAGCAAGTCGAAGATTGAGTTCTTTCCAATGAGAACTGGGGAAGTCAAACTTGACACAAAATCGGATATTTCCCTTGCAAAGGAACTGCTCAGTTGGGAGCCTACCACAAGTTTAGTTGAAGGTTTGACCAAAACCATCCCTTATTATGCCAAAATGATTGGCGTGGAGTGGCCGTTTTAAACAATACTTGGCAATTCCGGTTCCCGGGGCGTTCTCTCTTAATACGTAGTCGACAGGCGAGGACGCCCTCCCTGTTATCGTTTTCACATGAGGATTTGCTAGTTTATTTGTGGAAAGGAGTTTTAATTAATGAGCCTTCAACCGGAAGTTCACGGCAAGTGGGCTGAATTGACAGGGATTGGTCTAAATACTGATCAACAAACTCGTTTCAATTCGTTTCGCTTTTGGCGTGTTGTAATTATGGCATCGGTGTTTTATAGTTTTTATTACTTGGGCCGGCTTAACTGGGGCATTGCGATGCCTTGGATCATCGAAGACCTTGGCATAAGCAAGACGACGGCGGGTCTGGGCGCGAGCCTGCTGTTGTGGTCGTATGCCGCCGGTACCTTTCTATCGGGCCGGCTGGGAGAAATCTTTGGCCAGCGCCGTTTATGTCTGGTCGGCGGGATCGGAACCACGATCATGAATATCATCGTCGCTTTGCAGACCGGCATTACGGCAATTTTTATTCCTTGGACAGTGAATGGGTTTATCCAGGGCCAAACCTATGCCCCAATTAATGGGATGATCAGCAATTGGTATCCGAAATCCGGCCGTGGTCTAGCTACCGGCATTTTTGCTACATCGATGGGGCTTTCAACGATTGTTGCCTGGGCGATTACCGGTTGGGCAGTCGGCGCCCATGGGTGGCGTTGGGCCTTTATCTGGCCGTTAGTAATTTTCACGTTACCCATGACCATTATCTTTTACTTTGTTTCCCGAAACAAACCCGAAGAGGCCGGCTTTCCTCCTTACAAAGTCGATGCACCTGTAGCGACGGAATCCTCTGGCAAGGTTAAAGCGAAGGGCTTGGGCGCGTATGCTACTCTACTGACGGATTGGCGTTTTCTGTCCATGAGTATCGCTTCCTTTTCTGCTTACATAGCCCGTTATGGTTTGCTGACCTGGATGCCACTTTACTATGCCCAAACGGCAGGTATCGCCATGAAGAATGTACCATTGATGACCTTCGGGTTGCCCATTGGTATGGCTATTGGCCCGGTTATTGGCGGTTGGGTTTCCGACCATGTCTTTAAAGGTAAACGGTGGCAGGTTGTCGTTACTTATGCTTTGCTTGCTGTTGTCGTTCTGATGATTATCGGACTGGTTCCCGTGCAGACTATGGGCCTTACCTGGGGTGTGGTCATGCAGCTGATTTCTGGTTTACTGGTCTTGGGCCTCGTCGGTTCTCTGTTCACGGCGGCCTGTGATGTTGGTGGACGAGAGCTTGCAGGAACTGCAGTTGGCACGATGAACTTTTTCAACTATCTGGGAGCAGGGATCCAGGGTGTGATTATCGGTGCCATTTTGGATATCACAGGAAGTTGGATGGCTGTATGGGTAATGTGCGCAGCCCTGATGGGTTTAGCGGCCTTACTCACGTTTGTTGCCAAGGAGTAGAGACCGGTTTTACGGCTGGGTCTTTGGGCAGATATAGATGGAGTATCCCTGACGGGCAGGGATACTCCTGAGTTACTCTGTAAAGGTAGTGTAGGTTCCCGAGCATGTGACAAGGAGGACAAATATGAGGGTTACTTTAGCCAATCCGCCTTGGCAGTTTAACAACCCCATCAAGTTACATCCACTCGGCTTGGCTTCTCTAGGCGCTTACCTGCGGGAACTGGGCAGGGACAGCTTGACACTGGTTGATCTGAATGCCGAAATCCGCAGTGCAAAGGACATCATTAAAGAATCACTTCGTATTGTGGAACGCACTGAACCGGAAGTTTTAGGATTGACTTGTTGGACAGTACAAGCTCCCTTTGTGGTCGAGTTTGTCAAAGCCCACAAGAAAGCTCACCCCGAAGTACCGATTATCCTTGGTGGAGTCCATGCATCCTCAGCCGCAGCGGAAATCCTCACGATGTCTTCAGCCGACATGGTTGTTCATGCTGAAGGAGAATACACACTGGCCGATTTGCTAGACTGTTTAAGGGCCGGGCAGCCTTGGAGTGACGTCCGAGGGCTTTCGTGGCGCCATGAAGAGCGGGTCATGCACAGTGAGCCTCGCGAGTTTATCAAGGATCTGGATAGCTTGCCATTTCCAGCATATGATTTGTTGCCCGCGATGACTACCTATCAAGCCATGAACCGAAAATCTGTCATTTCCGTTATGGCCAGCAGGGGTTGTGTTCATCACTGTTCTTTTTGTTCCGGCGGATCAATGTGGCGGTATCAAAGGTGGCGGAGTCCGGAAAACGTGCTTAGCGAAATTGAATGGTTGCGTTCGCGTTATTATGCCGGCTTCATCCGCTTTGAGGATGACGATCTACTTTGTAACAGGGAGTGGGCTCAGCGTCTCCTGGGTTTGCTCGCCAAAAGTCCTGTTCCTTTCAGTTGTCTAGCCCGTATTGATTCGATCCAAATGGATACGGTTGAGAGCTTAGTTGCCGCTGGTTGTGTGGAGATTTATCACGGGGTTGAGACGGCTTCCCCTAGATTGTGGCAGGTCTTAGGTAAGGGTATGGCGAAGGGGATTGATTTAGCTGGATGTAAGAATTTGGTCAAATGCGAAATCGAGGCGGGTCTGATTCCAACTATATCCGGCATCATCGGCATTCCCGGCGAAACTGCTGATGAAATGAGAGCGACGGTAGAGTTCCTCGCAGAACTAAGGACGTTCGGGGCGCGTACCCAGCTCTGGATTCTTACTCCGTATCCAGACACTCAGATTGTTAAGACATATGGCGACCATCTGGTTAAAGTTGATCGCTGGAAAGAGTTCTCGCAGTTCGATGTCTTTTCGCAGGAAGCGCGTACCGCGTATAAGAAGCTATTAAAGAAGTACAAGTCGATTGTCCCCGACAACCTAATGTTTGCTAACGAGGCTGGGGTTAGGGCAACGGGTGAACTGTTTCTCGAAGCAAGGGGAAGGCTGATGGGAGTGTTTGACTTTGTCTGAAACACTGGGCTGTAAGCTTACCAACTATGATTATTCCTATGAAAAGCCTGTCTGTTTCGCTGGGGAAAAACCCCTTTGGCATGTTCCACTATTAGGCTTGTTACCCTCAGCGGCGCAGGGCTTTTCGCTCAATGACTGTAAACAAGGGGAGCCTCAGATTACGTTTTTGTCGTTCCCTTACTATAAGAAATATTTGGTCGGGGCGATGCCAATTTTGAGGGTGGCTCGGCCGATGGTCTTAAGGGGAGGCTGGGATAAGACACGAGCGGGCCTGTTGGTGTCGGCTGTTCGTCACCTGGCCAAGAGTCTCGGTGCCTATGTGGTTGAGCTGGAGATCTTTTCCGAGGTAAAGGAGCGGGTCTTTTTTCCGTCCTCTTCGACAGCTATTGATACTTGCAACGATCCCCAATTGTTCAATGTGTTAACTGAGCTAGGCTTAGTACCTTTAGAAAAAGAGACGATCTATGCTTGGCATAGAAATGACTTCGTTTATTCCGGCAAGTCCATGGAGGATTTCGGTGGGGATTGGACTTGGAGAACTGTGCGCAAGGGGAGTGCTGACGATCGTCGTACGTATGACCAGATATGGTTGGCAAGTGGCGATTTACCTGTGGCGTATAGCCAGAAAGGAGGAACATCGGGTAGCTGGTTTAGTCAACGGCCTTGGTATGACGACGTGAGTCCCTGGATCAGTCAAGAGGATGCCATCATTTTTGCGGAATATCGGGGAGAAGCGGTTGGCTTCATTCACTGGTGGCCTAACATGTTCCGAGTGTTCTCAAGATTGGGTCGGTCATTCTTCACAGTCTCACCGGACAAGGTGGGTGATTTAATTAGAGAAAACGGTGAGGCCAAAATATTCAAACTGGCTGTTCTCAAGTCTGTTGCCAAGCAACGGACATGGGTTGCTAATTGCCTTGTGCAGCAAGCGCTGTATTTAATGGCTGAACGTCACGGGCTGAGCACCTGTCAAATTTCATTGCCTGGCTGGTGCCATACCGTCCTCGAAGGTCTTAGCCAACGTATGGGGTTGAGGGAAGCTCAGCAAAAAGTCATTTTTGCGATCAGGGTCTAGTGAACCATTGCAAACGGGACTAGCGTGGGCTTAAACCACTTAGATTTTTCTATTGGAGGGAAAGTATGCACTGGTTGCGCGAGTTTGGCCCGGGAATACTGCTAGCTTTATTGGTAGCTCTGGTTGCCTCGTGGCTTGGTCACCTCATTCCACTGGTCGGGGCGCCTGTTTTCGGGATTATCCTAGGAATTATCATTAACAATACTTTAAGTAAGCCTCGGGGGACGGCGAAGGGGATAGGATTTACGTCCAAAAAGATTCTTCAACTCGCTATCGTCATTTTGGGTGGGAGCATGAGCCTGACTCGGGTATGGGAAGTAGGAGCAGGATCACTGTGGGTATTACTGTTTACATTGGCCTCGGCATTTCTCACAGCTTTTGGCGTTGGGAAAGTCTTAGGTGTCTCGGGCAAAATGACCAGCTTGATTGGCATGGGTACTGCTATTTGCGGCGGATCAGCGATTGTAGCCATTTCTCCGATTATTGAGGCTGACGAAATGGAAATTGCCTATTCGATTTCCACGGTCTTTTTGTTCAATGTGTTTGCCGTCCTGATTTTTCCGCCGCTCGGGCATCTCATCGGTTTTTCGGATCAAGCTTTCGGACTTTGGGCAGGTACCGCGATCAATGATACATCATCGGTTGTCGCCGCCGGCTACGCTTACAGTAATTTAGCCGGGGCCTACGCGACGATTGTAAAGCTCACCAGAACTACCATGATCATACCGATTTCCTTGATTTTTGCCCTTGTGGTAGGGTTTCAGAAAAGGAAGACACAGGGCAACAATTCAAGAGTTCACTTTAGTTTCTTGCGTATTTTCCCCTGGTTTATTGTAGGTTTCTTAGCGACTTCCCTGTTAAATACTCTGGGTTGCTTTCCGGGTACGATTCCGACATATCTTAACGATACAGGAAAATTCCTGATTGTCTTGGCCTTGTCGGCCATTGGCCTAAATGCTGATTTTCGTAAGATGATTAAGACTGGCCTAAGACCGATTGCACTTGGGATGATTGTTTGGTTTGTGGTGGCGGTTGTAAGCGTTTTGGTCCAGCGCACGCTTGGTCAAATATAAGCTAACGGTGATATGGGTATGTAGCTATAACAAAATAAATTAATTACCAGAACGTCAGGTGATTTACTACTTGGCGTTTTTCTTTTTTCTTTTTGTTACTTTTATTTTTTGCATGCACTTATCTGGGGTGGTTATTTATTTGAGCGATATAAAAGGATTAATCAGGAAAAGTATTGAAATTAGTCATTGTTTTATAGACATAATCCTTGGGAACCATTTAATGAACAGAGATTTGCTGAAGAGCTGGAAAACCTGAGTTTTGAATCGCCAAAATCTCCGGGAAATTAACACTGGTTGATGAAATTTATTCCAGCACATTTTGTGAAAGGGGTTAAAGTATGAAGAATCCTTGTGGTACTACGCGTGCTAATATTATTGAAAGTTCAATTGTTAATGGGATACCAATCTATTTTGGTTCAGGAGTTAACCCTGTAAATTCTCCTGCACAGTTCTTTGTAGCATGGGGAAAAGAAGCCCTGATAGGAACTCTGCTCCCTACATCTAACAACGAGTCACCTGATAAAGGGGTTATTTGGTTTATTGACGAAGATGAAGCCGAGGCTAGGTATTTCCACCTCCAAGAGGAATTGGTAGGTGTCTCCCTCCTTATATAAAAAATTGTAAATGTAGACTATTTGTTCTCATTTGCTACTGCTATAATGTAATAGCACATTAATGCGATTTGTTGGGGGAATATTATTATCAAAGAAGGAATTGCCAAAGGAGGGAAACATATGAGCTCCTATGTGCTTGGTTTTCAGGATATTGACAAAACAAAACTCATGGTTGTTGGGGGTAAAGGCGCGAACCTGGGGGAACTTTCCAGGATTGAAGGAATACGCGTACCGGATGGCTTTTGTATTTCTACTGAGGCCTTTAAAAGAATCATTAGGGAAACATCGTCGATTAACGAATTACTTGATCAGTTATCGCTTCTAAAGGTGGAAGACCGGGATAAAATCGGTGAACTTAGCGGTGAGATTCGCAGGGTCATCGAAGGGATAGCCATCCCTGAAGACATTAATGAAGAGATCACCCGCATTCTCTCCAGGCTTGGAGAAAAAAATGCCTATGCAGTACGATCCAGCGCAACTGCGGAGGATTTACCGACGGCCTCCTTTGCAGGCCAGCAGGATACGTATCTGAACATTATCGGAAAGGAGGCAATCCTAAAGCATATCAGCAAGTGCTGGGCATCGCTATTTACCGAGAGGGCAGTAACTTACCGCCTTCAAAACGGCTTCGACCACCGTAAAGTCTACCTGTCTGTGGTTGTTCAGAGGATGGTCTTCCCGCAGGCGGCAGGAATTTTGTTTACTGCCGATCCCGTCACTTCTAATAGGAAGGTGTTATCCATTGATGCCAGCTTCGGACTTGGTGAGGCCTTGGTCTCCGGCCTGGTGAATGCTGATATCTATAAAGTGCGTAACGGCAAGGTTATCGATAAGAAGATATCCACCAAGAAGCTGGCTATTTATGCCTCAAAAGATGGCGGTACGAAAAAACAGGAGATTGACCCTGAGCAGCAGAACAGGCAGGTACTGACAGATGAGCAGATTTTGAGCCTCGCGCGCCTGGGCAGAAGGATCGAAGAACATTTCGGCCGCCCACAGGACATCGAATGGTGTTTAGTTGATGATACATTTTATATTGTCCAGAGTCGGCCAATCACTACTTTATACCCGATTCCTGAAGCGAATGATGAAGAAAATCACGTTTACGTATCTGTCGGTCATAACCAAATGATGACCGATCCCATGAAACCATTGGGATTGTCTTTTTTCCTGTTAACGACTAGTGCACCCATGCGTAAAGCTGGTGGAAGGTTGTTTGTTGATGTTAAACATATGCTGGCTTCGCCTGTCAGCAGAAAAACGATAATAGATACCTTGGGAAAATCCGATCCGCTCATAAAAGACGCACTCATGACCATCGTAGAGCGAGAAGATTTTATAAAATCGTCACCAGATGTTAAAAAAGTACCGAGTTCCAGTAAAAGTGATAAACGTATGTCGTCTTCGGGTTTTCAAGCACAAACCGAAAACGATCCGACAATAGTTTCTGATTTGATTAAGAGTAGTCAAACATCGATAGAAGAGTTAAAACAAAACATCCAAACGAAATCAGGATTAGATTTATTTGATTTTATTCTAGAAGATATCCAGCAATTAAAGAAGATTTTATTTGACCCACAAAATTTGGGTGTGATTATGGCTGCTATGGATGCTTCATCATGGATCAATGAAAAAATGAACAAGTGGTTAGGTGAAAAAAACGTAGCAGATACGCTTTCTCAATCTGTACCAAACAATATTACTTCGGAAATGGGTCTGGCGCTATTGGATGTCGCAGATGTGATTCGTCCATATCCAGAAGTAATTGATTATTTACAACATGTAAAAGATGATAAATTTTTGGAGGAACTGGTTAAGTTTGATGGTGGACAGGAAACCCAAGACGCTATCTATGCTTATCTTAACAAATACGGAATGCGATGTGTCGGAGAAATCGATATTACTAAAACTCGTTGGAGCGAAAAACCAACTACACTTGTCCCCATGATTCTCAGTAACATCAAAAACTTTGAGCCTAATGCCAGCAATCGGAAATTTGAGCAAGGGCGACAGGAAGCTTTGAAAAAAGAACAAGAGTTATTAGATCAATTGAAGCAATTACCGGATGGTGAACAAAAAGCCAAAAAAACAAAACAAATGATCAGCCTAATCCGGAATTACATCGGTTATCGTGAATATCCAAAATACGGCATGATTAATCGCTACTTCGTTTATAAGCAGGCTTTACTGAAAGAAGCCGAACAACTCGTACAAGCCAACGTTATTCATGAAAAAGAAGATATATACTATCTCACTTTTGAAGAACTTCGCGAAGTCGTACGCACAAATAAACTGGATTATCCGATCATCAGCAAACGAAAAGACGAGTACAAATTATATGAAAAACTAACTCCCCCACGTGTTATCACGTCTGATGGTGAAATCATTGCAGGTGAGTACAAACGAGAAAATCTCCCAGCCGAAGCTATTGTAGGTCTGCCTGTTTCTTCCGGAGTTATAGAGGGACGAGCACGTGTCATCTTAAACATGGAAGATGCTGATCTGGAAGGTGGAGATATATTAGTCACCTCCTTTACTGACCCTAGCTGGACACCATTGTTTGTATCCATAAAAGGCCTGGTCACCGAAGTTGGTGGACTGATGACCCATGGAGCAGTTATCGCACGTGAATATGGCTTACCAGCAATTGTCGGAGTGGAAAATGCTACCAAACTGATAAAAGACGGACAGAGAATCCGGGTAAATGGAACTGAAGGCTATGTAGAAATCCTATAATGGGGAAGATGTTGTCTTCCTCCTGGGGAGATAACCATATTTTCGCTTCTAAGCGCCGGAGTAAGTCCACGGCATCCAGATGGCGGGATAATAAGCCCCAAATAATCACCCCACATAATCATGCAGGAAAAGTCGGGTAGGCACACATAACTTCTGGTATTCTATTGATGAGAGGAGGTCGTAAAATGGATTCGCTTAAAAATATGAATCATGCATTAAATTATATTGAAGAAAACCTTGACGGGGATATCGACTTAAAAGAGGTAGCACGACTGGCTCTTTGCTCAGAGTATTATTTTCAAAGGATGTTTTCTTTCCTTGCAGGCGTTACGCTGTCGGAATATATTCGCCGCAGGCGTCTTACGCTTGCAGCCTTTGAACTTAATAATAGCAACATCAGGATAATTGATATTGCAGTCAAATACGGGTACAATTCCCCGGATTCTTTTACAAGGGCTTTCCAAAACTTGCATGGAGTAACACCGTCAGAAGCCAGAAATAACGGTAAACCGCTAAAAGCGTATCCACGAATGACCTTTCAATTATCAATAAAAGGAGGACTTGAAATGGACTATCGTATAGAAGAAAAAGATGCATTCCGTATAGTAGGCATCAAAAAAAGAGTGCCTATAGTTTTTAATGGAGTTAATCCGGAAATTGCATCTATGTGGAAAAGCCTAAATGAGGAAATGATCCTTGAGCTTAAAAAACTTTCTAATGTGGAGCCATTAGGGTTAATAAGTGCATCCATAAACTTTTCAGAAGGGCGGATGGAGGAAAAGGGAGAGCTTGACCATTATATAGGGGTGGCAACAACAAGGGAGTGTCCGGATAATCTGACCCAACTTAAAGTTCCCGCTTTAATATGGGGAGTGTTTGAAGCAGTGGGGCCATTCCCAGTTACGCTTCAAAATGTATGGGGGCGTATCTATTCCGAATGGTTCCCATCATCAAACTATGAGCAGGCAGAAGGACCGGAAATCCTGTGGAATGAGAATAAAGATGTAACTTCACCAAACTTTAAAAGCGAAATATGGATACCGGTTTTAAGAAAATAATGATTAAGTAATGGTATTCCGGAGCAAAGCAAGGGTGCTTTTATGTTTATTTTACTTGCACCTGTTGCTATTGCAAGAGGCAGGCAGGTAAAGGTTATTTCAATGTACCCTTCAGCAGATGTGAATAGTTCCGAGCACCATGTAAAATGCGGTAAACATAGATTTTGTTATCTACAAAGCGGTAAAAAGCTATATAAGGGTCAACGATAACCATTCGAAAATTGAACTTTTTCGAAGACCGGTCTAGTAATCGCCCTCCGGAATGCGGAAAATCCTCCGGGCGGCGCAGGGCTTGAATTATATTGTCAAGCATGCCGTCCGCTGCTTGTGGATTATCCACCATAATGTAATCAAATACCTCGTCCAAGTCCGCATAAGCGGCAGGGAGCAGTTCTACCTCACGCTTTTCCATGGATTTTTTCCCTTAGCCGCATCTGAGCTTCATCAAGCGTGATTGTCGGCTCCCCGGCTAGGCGTTGCTGTTCAGCGAACAAGAGTTTTTCACGCAGGTCAAGCATAGCCTCCCGGCGTTCAAATGCCTCAATACTCATAACGACAAGATCTCCTTCGCCATTTCGTGTGATGTATACCGGCTCGGATTTTTCATGAGCGAGTCGGGCAATGGCGTTGTAGTCATTTCGAAGTGTGGTAGATGACTTTATAATCATTTTGGCAACCTCCAGTCAAATTATTCTATAATTATTATATGATAATTCTAATAGAATATAAATAAGTTATGTAATAAAAATGAAACTTGCTGGTTATTCCACAAAAAATCGGCAGTAATATTTGTAGATTAAATATTAGCCGAAAGGTGTGGGCGGATCCTCCGCATATAAAAAAGTTTAAAAAGACTACCCAGTGGGTAGTATCCTGTCGAAAAAATCCACTAAACAATTATGTATAGTGGATTTTTTGTTTTAGGTAGTGTTAAATAATCTATGAAAAATTAAGTTTACTAAAATCCAGATTTTGAGGAACAAAAAAAGAGTGTTTTTGAGTGAAAAACATTGGGGCTCTGCCCCAAACCCCGTCCTCGCCGGAGGGCAGCCGGTCTGTCATGCAGACCGGAAGACAAAAGGATACTAAGGCCGGGGATGTAAAGCTGGTGGTGCATAATTATGTAGTGTTTTACGTTGTAAGTGGTAAAACAGTGCTAGACGACTGTCAGAGAGTTTTATGTGCTCTGGCAGTTTTTTATTTCGGATAAGTTATGCGAATTTTCATGCGCTCAAGGCACATTACACTGATTTGGCTGGTTTGATGGAATATATAATATTATGGTATAATTAGCCGATAACAAATATGATGAGCAGACATTGTTAAAGGAGACACAAAATTAATGTTATTTAAGGAATTGAACATCATTGATCCTATCCTGGAGGCCCTAAAAAAAGAAGGGTATACCGAACCTACACCGATTCAGGAACAGGCTATTCCTGTTATCCTTGACAAAAGAGACCTGATTGGATTAGCCCAGACCGGGACCGGTAAGACAGCCGCCTTTGCTGTTCCCATCCTGCAGATTCTCGAGGCTGGGCCTAAGGACGTCCAAGGGAAGCGCGCCCTTAAAGCGCTGATACTAACTCCAACCCGGGAGCTGGCCATTCAAATCGGTGAGAGCTTTACAGCGTATGGCAGGAATCTTGGTTTACGGCATACTGTTATTTTTGGCGGTGTATCGCAAGTATTGCAGACCGGCGCATTAAAGGCAGGGGTAGACATCCTTATTGCCACGCCGGGTAGGCTGCTTGACTTGATGAATCAGAAATATATTAACCTGCGGCATATCAAGATGTTCGTTCTTGATGAGGCCGACCGCATGTTGGATATGGGATTTTCCCATGATGTTAAAAAAGTCGTTGCGCATTTGCCTGAGAGAAGGCAAACCATACTATTCTCCGCCACTATGCCCCGGGAAATTGCTAAATTGGCCGGGGATATTTTAGAAAATCCGGTCAGGGTTGCTGTAACGCCCACCTCATCTACGGTAGATGCTATTGAGCAAACTGTATATTTTGTGGGAAAAAAGGACAAGAAACAGCTGTTGGTGCACCTGCTCAAAAACAGAGCCGTTGTCTCAGCATTGGTATTTACCCGTACCAAGCATGGCGCCGATAAGGTAACCAGGAACCTCATTAGAGCCGGGGTACAGGCCGAGGCTATTCACGGCAATAAATCACAGACGGCCAGGCAGCGGGCTTTGACAAAATTTAAAAACAGGGAGACCAGGGTTCTGGTGGCGACAGATATCGCGGCCAGGGGCATTGATATCGAAGAATTGTCCCATGTAATAAATTACGATTTGCCTAATGTGCCGGAAACGTATGTTCACCGCATTGGGAGAACCGGCAGGGCCGGTCTGGCCGGGGTGGCGCTTTCTTTTTGTGATCAGGAAGAAAAGGCATATCTCAAGGACATCCAGAAGCTTATTGCCAAGCCAATACCGGTAATTGAGGATCACCCCTACCCCCTAAGCGAAGATTCGCCAATGCCTTCCAAGGATATTCCCCCGCAAGCGGCTGTGCGCCAAACCGGGAAAATCGGATATTTTAGGAGAAGCGGAAAAAAGATAAAATAGGGAAGGTAAAACATATTGGCTAAACAATTATACATTACAGAAAAACCATCTGTGGCTAATGGCTTTGCAAACGTGTTAGGTTTAGAAATATCTAAATCTGATCGGGGAAGGGGCTATGCGGAAAATAATCAAGTGATTATAAGCTGGTGCTTTGGCCATCTTGTGACAATGGCATACCCTGAGGCCTACGATCCAGCCTATAAGTCATGGCGAGTGGAGCATCTGCCGATCATTCCCAAAGAATATAAATATATAGTCATTGATAATGCAGGCACAAAAAAACAGTTTGAAGTGATAAAGCAGCTGATGAACCGTCATGATGTGGATATGATTTACTCATGTACAGATAGCGGGCGTGAAGGTGAGTATATCTTCCGCTTAGTTTATCAACTAAGTGGAACGAACAAACCTGCCAAAAGGGTGTGGATATCTTCCCAGACTGATGAAGCAGTAAAAAAGGGCATCGATGAAGCAAAAGATATCAGGGAGTACGATTCCCTATCTCAAGCAGCCTATTGCCGAGCTAAAGAGGATTGGCTCTTTGGCATGAATTTCAGCAGGATTTACACCTGCCAGTATGGCAAGGATTTATCAGCCCGTTTCAAAGAGGATAAGCGGTCGGTAATTGCCATCGGCCGAGTGATGACCTGTGTCCTGGGCTTAGTGGTGGAGCGGGAATTGGAAATCAGAAACTTTGTGCCTAAGGTTCATTATGGGGTTGTGGCCGAATTTATTTCTCGCGAGAGCGGTATCTCCTATAAGGGTAAATGGCAGCCCAAGAAAATAAAGGGGCCAGACCCAACAGAAGAACATGAGAGCGAAGAAAAGTATCTCAGCCAAGAGGATGCACAAGAAATTATCGAAAGACTGAAGGGACAGGAGGCTGCAGTAAAAAAAGTAGAGGTTAAGGTAAAGAAGGAACAACCACCCCTGCTTTTTAATCTGGCCGAGCTGCAATCGGAAGTCAATAAAAAATTCAAACTACCTGTAGATAAAACCTTGGAGATCGCTCAGAGCCTCTATGAGAAAAAGTTGATTTCTTACCCCAGAACGGACAGCCGGGTACTGTCATCCGATATTATTAAAGAAATCCCGAAAGTCCTTAATAGTTTGGCTGCTAATGCCGTGTTTAAGGACTTTGTGCTAAGGATTAAGGATTTTGGCAAGCTTGCTATTAATAAATCCACCAAAAGGTTTGTTAATGACAACAAGGTGACTGACCACTATGCTATCATCCCCACCTATGTGACGACTGATATTTCCAGGCTCGATGTAAATAGTCGGAATGTCTATAGCCTAATTGTGAAAAGGTTTCTAGCTATTTTCTACCCGCAGGCGGAGTATAATACCGTGAAGGTAGAGACGGAAATTACAGGAGAAATCTTTGTGACCAATTCCAAAACCATGAAAGAGCCAGGCTGGAAAGAGGTCTATGAGGTTACGCCTGCAAAAGACGGAGAGCTGATTTCCACTTCACCTCTGCATTTGCTCATTAAAAAGGAAAAGTGTGCTGTAATGGCCTTTGATTTAGAACAGAAGGAAACGAAGCCACCTTCCCGCTTTTCCGATGCTTCCTTGGTGCTAACCATGGAAAAAGCGGGGAAGTATATCGAAAACGAAGAGCTCAGAGAGCAGATCAAGACATGTGGTATAGGGACTTCAGCCACACGTTCCGGGATTATTAAAAAGCTTAAGGATATTGGCTATATTAGAATTAATCCTAAGACCCAAATTGTTTCACCTGAGCCCAAAGGGGAAGCGATTGTTGATTATGTTCGCTTATCAGCAAAGGAACTGTTGAATCCAATTCTGACTGCCAGTTGGGAAAAGGGCTTGTTAATGATTCAAAATAATGAGACTACAGAGGAAGTTTTTGAAGAGAAGTTGAACAGCTACATCACTCGAACCATTGAGAAGGTTAAGAAAAATAGAGGAAAACTAGCTAACACTCCCCATGGCTAAAGCCAGGGGCTTTACGGTACTCACGGTAAATTGAGTAATGACAGTTTAAAATCTTGTGGCAGATAAATCTCAAAAGGCTGTCTATGAGGAGTTGATACCATGCAGTTTAAGCCGTCTGCAAGCATCCGGCAGAATTACAACGAAATCGCGGATTTATGCAGGTCTACCGGAGAACCTGTATATCTTACGAAAAACGGCGAGGGCGATCTTGTAGTTATGGATATAGAGGCGTTTGCCCGCCGTGAGAAAATGCTAAAGCTGCGGGAAGAACTGTTGGCCGTTGAGGAAGGTCGTCTGGCCGGACGCGCCGGAACTAAGCCGGAGGAACTGGATAGCTATCTGGAAAGTATCATTGATGAGGTGGAGTTGGAAATGTAGAACAAACCTTTTATTTTTTCCTTTAGCCGCTTATCTTACCCCTAAATGGTCACAATCTAAATGGGGGGTCTTTATATGTTTAAAACAAGTAAAGCGTTTTTAACCATAATTATATTAATGTTAACGGTATTTGTCCTCACACCTGTATGCTATGGGAATTCAGCTGAGCCACCGTCAATATTGATTATAGTTGATAATGCGCCGGATGATCTTGAAATAAGCATTGGATTAGATAATACGTATGCTAAAGCCATGAAAACGAACAAGGTTGTTGAAACATATTATACCTTTTATTCACATGGTCTAAGAACAGCAGATGATTATACTTTAAGAATAAGCTCAGGAAGCGGCACCTTTGAAATATCATTGGACAAGCCAATGAAACTATATAACAACATCTTTACACTGGACTTAAATAATCAGACACTTACAGCTGGGAAATCAGTGTCAAGATCAATTTTTTTAGTGTCCCTGCGCATAACCTTGACATTTTTAATAGAAGCTATGGCATTTTGGCTATTTGGCTTTAGAAATAAAAAGTCATGGTTTGTTTTTCTTATTACTAATTTAATTACCCAAGGGGCATTGAATATCTGGATAAATGGATTTACTCCTTTGGGAAGCTACATGATTCTTACACTGATATTTGGTGAAATCCTGGTATTTATTGTTGAAATCCTGGCATTCTTAACCCTGGTACAAGAGCATCATCGTATAAGAACATTTTTATATGTGATTATAGCAAATTTATTAAGCTTATTTGCGGGAGGATACATAATTACCGTTCTTCCGATATAATGGGAGGAGAAAGATGATGACCAACCCAATTGTAAAGCGCTATCAGGACAATCCTATATTAACAAAAAAAGATATTCCTTATCCTGTACACACTGTGCACAATGCAGGTGTAGCGAAACATAACGGTAAATATTACATGCTTTTCAGGTCACACCTGGATACCGGACGCTCTATAATAGGTTTGGCTGAGAGTGATGATGGGTATAAATTCAAAGCACATGATAAGCCATTTCTCATCCCTGCAAAAGATGGATTTTTCAAGGAATACGAAGCACATGGTGTTGAAGACCCTCGTATTGCTTGTATAGAAGGTGAATATTATATAACATACAGCGCTTACTCAAAGCACGGAGTAAGAATAGGACTGGCAAAAACCAATGACTTTAAATCAATTGAAAAAATATCCTTGATTACCGAAGCTGACTATCGAAATACCGTCCTTTTCCCTAAAAAAATAAATGGACGATATGTAAGACTGGATAGACCACACTCTGAAATCTCACCCTGGTCAATATGGATCAGCTATTCAAAGGACTTAATATACTGGGGTGAATCTGAACTAATTATGAAACCTGAGCCTTATCATTGGGATGAAATGAAAATCGGTCCAGGGGCAACTCCTATAGAAACAGATAAAGGATGGCTATCAATATACCATGGTGTTTTCCCCACTATGGCCGGTTCAGTTTACAGATTAGGTGTTGCCTTGCACGACCTCGAAAATCCTGCCAGAATACTTGGCGTTAGTGACAGTTGGATTTTACAGCCTGAAGACCCATGGGAAGTAACCGGTTACGTTAATAATGTTGTATTTACATGTGGCGCTGTTCCTGAAAATGACGGGACAGTTAAAATATATTGGGGAGGCGCTGATTCAGTGATGTGTGTTGGAACCGCCAAAATTGATGATCTCATAAACTGCTGCCTGAATAATGCCAGGCCGCCAATACCTGTTTAAACAGGCTATTTGTTCACTATTTCCTTATACACTTCGATATACTCTTTAACCATTTTCTCTTGTGAAAATCTCTTGACAACTGTCTCGCGGCATAATTTTCTGGAAATATTCTCTACATCTTTTACCCTTTGCGCCATTTCTTCTATATTTGAGACAATAAAACCATTCCGGCCATTTTCAATGATCTCAGGCATAGAACCTTTCCCAAAGGCAAGTACAGGCGTACCACAGGCCATTGCTTCAACAACACTTAACCCAAAAGGCTCGTTAAAATTAATTGCATGTAGTAATGCGTAGGCATTGCTTAAAACAGAATCCTTTTCTGGCGGTGAAACACAACCGATATAAGTAATATCATCATTCAAGTAAGGCTGAACATATTCTTCATAATACCTCCTGTCCTGAATAAGCCCCGCAATAACCAGCTTCATTTTTACCTTTTTGGCGACCTGGATAGCCTCCCAGGTACCTTTATCAGAGTGTATTCTGCCAAAATAGAGCAAATAATCCCCTTTATTTTCATTAAAGGGGAAATTACTAATATCTATACCATGATAGACAGTCCTGATATAATCAAGGTCTGAGCTCCTATCAGCGTCACTTATGGAAACATAATGGGTTGTTGCATTATATTTCTGATAAACAGGCAAAATCTTCGGTGAAGAAAAACCATGAATTGTGGTAACCATTGGAGTTTTTATTAACCCACTATAAGTCAAAGGCAAAAAGTCATAGTTATTATGTATAATATCAAATTCGTCTGCCTGCTCCATTACTTCTGATATATGAAGGCATTCCCATACTTTGGGATCTATGGCTTTATCCTCCTCGTAAGGCGCTTGGCATATACTTCTTAACTTAGCCGACGTCAAGGAATCACCGGTGGCAAATAAGGTAACATCTATTTTTTCCTTAACAAGTCCCTCTGTAAGCAGTGATGCTACTGTCTCCCACGGGCCATAGTGTCTTGGCGGCGTTCTCCAAGCAATTGGTGAAATTATTGCAACTCTCATATTGAAATTGCCTCCACATCATTATTCTATTTAACCAATTATACACAAATTAACCAACCAAAGCAATTTACACTACTTAACTGTGTAGGAAAATTCACCAACTTTTAAAAGTCAAATATGATACCGATTTTGAAGAGTAAAGAAAAATTAGTAAGGTAGTACGGTGCGTGATATAATATAGCAATAAAACCCTGAAAATCAAGAAAGGAAGGATAAAAAGTGGACAATTATGAGGTGATACTGGATTTTTTCAGCAAGGCTGAAAAGCCGGTTAGTGCAGGGCAAATCGCGACCGCAACCGGCATAGAAAAAAAGGAAGTTGACAAAGTAATGACCAAGCTTAAAAAAGAGGAAAAAATAGTTTCTCCGAAGGTTTGTTATTGGGAAATTAAAAAATAAATAATAGTTGGGTGCAAAAGACACGAAGATTATCATTCGTGTCTTTTGATTATCCAATGAGAAGGGAAAAGCTTGACAAAGAAGGTTTATCTTAGTAAACTAGTGGCAATAGGTTTACTGTAGTAAACCCGCCGGGAGGTGTTATCTATGGAGGAATTTAAACTTTTTAATGCGGAATACAAGTTTCTGGATATTATTTGGGGACTTGAACCCATTAACTCCACCGAATTAACGAAAGTCTGTATGAAAGAACTGGGCTGGAAAAAACCTACTACATATACAATGATAAGAAAACTAACACAGCGAGGCGTTCTTAAAAATGAAAATGCAACGGTTACTACACTTATCAGACGGGATCAGGTGCAAAAGTATGAGAGTGAAGCACTCTTAGAAAAGGCCTTTGACGGCTCTCTGCCTGCATTTTTGACTACATTTCTACAAGATAAAAAGTTGTCTAAACAGGAGTCAGAGGAAATTCGGAAAATGATAGAAGAGGCGACCAAATGAGCAGTTTGTTTATTTTCGTATTGAATATGAGCCTGACCGCAACCTATGTGGCTTTGGCTGTTATGATTGTTCGCCTGCTAATCAAAAAAGCACCGAAGGTTTTTTCCTATGCTCTCTGGTCGGTCGTGTTATTTCGTCTTGTCAGCCCCGCCTCCTTTGAAAGTACCTTAAGCCTGATACCAGGTAAGACCAATGCTCTTCCACATGAGATTATTTATTTACAAAATCCTGCCATCAGCACCGGTATTGGAATCGTAGATGGTGCAGTGAATCAATCCATCCAGGCTTCTATGCCGGTTGGTAATCCTGCGGCGAGTGTAAATCCAATGGGGATTCTGATGGAAATTGCGGCAATAATTTGGTTATTAGGTATTGCTATTATTTTGTGCTATGGAGTTATTTCCTATTTCAGGCTGAAGTATCGGCTTTCCAATGCAACTCTGGTAAAAGAAAATATATTTGAAACCGACCGGATTCTGACTCCATTTGTCCTGGGGTTTTTCAAGCCAAGAATTTATATTCCCACAGGCCTTGCCGGAAAAGAACTGAATTATATTTTGAAGCACGAACAAATACATATTAAACGCCGGGATTATCTTATTAAGCCGGCAGCGCTTTTAGGCAGTTGTTCTTCATTGGTTCAATCCTTTGATGTGGGTTAGCTATTTCCTCATGGCCAAGGATATGGAAATGTCCTGTGATGAAAGCGTGATGAAACAAACAAAAGAGGACATTCGGGCAAACTACTCTAATACGCTGCTCTATCTTTCCGCAAAACAGAGCGGTCTATTGAGCCCACTGGCTTTTGGTGAGAGCAATGTAAAATCTCGCATTAAAAATGTGCTGAATTACAAAAAGCCTGCATTTTGGGTTATGGTCATAACTGTTGGAGTTGTGGCAGCTGTTGCTATTGGGTTGATGGCAAATCCTTTAAACGATGTTACTGATGAACATGGCAATATTTCCAAAAAAATCACCGGTTTTGCACGGGAACAAATTAACCGGGATATTGCCATCCATGAATCAAACCCAGAAGTGAACATTATTGATAGTAAGATAACCCGCTTGGAATTGGTGGAAAGCTTCAATGCAATGCCAGATACACCTGTTGAAGTTTATGCACTGGAGTATCGGCTCCTGCCTGAAGACTTGAATAAAATTGTTTTGGCTGGCGGCATGCAGGTTGATAAAGACGGATGGCTCAAAGAAACTTGCAGCATGGGCAGCCCGCTGTTAGTCATATCCCGTAAAACCGGTTCAGAAGAGTTTAAAGGAACTCTTTGGACGTTAGGAGTGATAGAGGACGGAGGGTTGGAGCCGTCAATAAAAGCTTTAATGCAAAGCAAGGTCGAGAAACTCGTAGAAGAAAACCTTACAGTCATCATGTCCTCGCCGAAAACCTCCTCCAATCCTCAGGATTACATTAATACGCATCCGGATGCCTATGAGAAAATAAAAAAGTTTGGCGGAGAGGATGCCCTGCAATACATGCTTTCACAGTTTGAGACGGGTAATGCCACCGGCCTTCGCGGAACTCTTATGATGCAGTTATGCAAGGATCTTTTGGGAGTTCGAAATAACGTAACCAACGAATCATTGTCCCCACAGGAGTGGTATGATGCTCTGTCCATCCGGATGCCCATCTCTTAAGCTTCAAATATTTCATTGACTGTAATCTCTAAACCTTCAAAAAAGTAAGAAACCAGGGTATCTCCAACCTTATAGCTGCTGTATTCGTCAATATCATAGTCCTTAAAGCCATATACCAGAACTGAATGCTTTTTCGGGTCGACAATCCAGAATTCCCTCACACCGGATAACATATACGTATTGAGCTTATCTACCATATCCTTTGAGCGGGTGCTTTTTGATAAAATTTCAATACAGAGCGTGGGTGTACCCATATATCGACCTTCTTCGTTAACAGTACCCTCTAAATCACATGCAATCAATAAATCGGGCTGCATTACATCAGGTGTATTGAGATCCTTTTTATAAAAATGAACATCAAAAGGCGCATAAAAAACCTTGCACTTCTTGTCTTTTAAGTATGCCCGCAGATGGATATGCAGGTTCCCGGAAATATCCTGGTGGAAGGTATTAGGGGAGCCTAAAAGAACTATTTCACCATTGATGTATTCCATTCTGAGCTCGCTTTTCTCATAAATCTCCATAAATTCTTCATATGATACCTTCTTACCACCGTACTGATAATCCAAAGCATTTTCCTTAACCGTAAAATACCGTTCGATTTCTGTAATATACGGTGTAAGTCTTACGGCCTTTTTACTGTTTTTCGTAATAACAACCTCGTTGTTTGCAATAACGTAATCAATGTATTTGCCTAAATTTGTCTTAAATTCTGTTGCTGTAATAACTTTTGTTGTATCACTCATATTTATCACCTCGTACGATGATTGTACCATATAGTGCGAAAAAATGCAAACAATAAATATGTCGTACGATAATGAAAGCCACCATTCAATTTTTGTTGTGCCGATAAATTTACTTTTGGTTGGTGCAGTCGTCCTTTACAGGGAAATCTGGTTTTTTCCCGCATCTATGATCGTCGTCGGTTCCCATTACCTCCCCTTTATAACCCTATATGGGATGAAAATGTTTGGTGTACTTGCCACGCTACTAATATTGGGTGGCACCGGCCTCGCTCTATATGGTCCGCCGGTTTTTAGTCTAGGAGGCTGGCTAACAGGGTTGATTTTGATTGTATTTGCCTTTCTTGGCAGGTTGATAGTATTAAAAGAAGAACAGTAAAATGTGAAATAAATGAGCCCCAGACTCACTTGTAATATGTTTCGAATCCATTATTTATAATTGAGCTTTTTGGAGGTACTTGGAACAAAATAAGTATCAGGTTTAGAATATCTACAGAGGATGCCATTGCATTAATAAAGGCTAGAAAAAATATATACCAATTCATCAAACCCAATAGTCCAATAATTATTGGTAAGATAATTGATATTACAACAAATGGAGCTATAGAAATAACAACAAAGCTGCCCTTAGTTAACTTTTCAGTTGTGCACACATAACCTCCAGTTATCGTTAACCCCCAACACGTTTTATCAGACTGCATAAAGTGCGGGATAAAGATAGCATGTAAGAATTCATGGACTACCAATAATAAAAAGTAGATTGCCAAACCGGCTAACACAGCAAAAATATTAATATTTAAATTTATAGATTGGGTTTTGATTATTTCCGGTATCGGGTCATAGAACGGTTTTATAACAAGATAAGTGACAATCCCATTAACGACCATAAAGGGTATCGAACACAATATTGCGAAAAATAGAGTTGTCGGTTCTTTTATCTTTTTCCATCCATCAGACAGTAATGAAACTGATAGTTTTCTATCTGTAGGCGGCATTTTCTTAACAAATTTCATTGATTTATTCCTCCTCCAATTGGAAAACAGGGTCTGTTGCTCGGTTTCGGTGTCGGCATGGGCCAATTGGAGTAACGTTACTTGGAGCAATCGCCGACCGTGTGGGTCTGCCGCCAATAATAACCAGACCCAGCGAGTTGGGAAAAAATGAGCCTGCGGCCTGCGGCTCACCCATCTGAGATTAAACAAAAGTGAGGTAATTATTATGAAGTACGATTGGTTGGATGAATATTGCCTATCTAAAAAAGGTGTGGAGAAAAGACTATAAATTCGAATGGGAGGCCACACGCTATATGATTAGAGGCAAAATTTTTGCCTTGCAGGGTAAGCGTCAACTAGACCCGCACCTGCTCAATATCGATAATTTAGCAGAAGCCCTCATTAGCAACACTTTTTATCTT